>MVDB01000044.1 GCA_002050025.1 Desulfobacteraceae bacterium 4484_190.2 | reverse complement strand
CCTAATGGGGCAGGCAAAACCACCACACTTCGGATGCTTACAGGTTTTATAAGGCCCACCTCCGGCAGTATTCGCGTCAAAGACTACACAATTGATGAATATGGCCTTGAGATTAAGAAACTGCTGGGATATCTCCCAGAGTCAGCGCCCCTATATCATGACATGCTGGTGTATGACTACCTTGACTATGTGGCGAGTATAAGGGGTTTTGAAAAGAACGAAAAATTTCCACGAATTCACCGGCTGGCGGATCTGTGCGGTCTAAGCGATGTCATGCATAAATCTATTGGCGAGATCTCTAAAGGCTTTAAGCAGCGGGTTGGTCTGGCCCATGCCATGATGAGTGACCCGGAAATATTAGTCTTAGACGAGCCCACTTCGGGCCTCGACCCTAACCAGATAGCAGAGATCCGAGGCATCATCAGGCAGATAGGGAAGGAGAAGACCGTAATTCTCTCCACCCACATTCTAAGTGAGGCCGAGGCCACATGCGACCGCATTGTCATTATCAACCAGGGCAAAATAGTAGCTGATGGCAGTGCGGAAAACCTCAAGCGATCTGCCGGAGGGAAATATCTAATCAACATATCCCTTCAAAATGCTGACTCGGACTCTGTGAAAAAAGAGCTTGAACCTATTGATGGAATTATTGGCATTGAACCGATCGAAGAGGCAGAAATTCTGAATGTGAAACTCACATGTCTTTCCTCTGCCGACCTCCGCAGGGATATCTACAATAAAATCAAACAAACAGACTGGGTCCTCCTGGAACTTCACAGGGGAACAAAGACCCTTGAAAAAATATTTCGAGAACTCACCAAGGAGAACTAATATGCGACAGGTAATACATATATTTAACAAGGAATTTAAAGCGTATTTCGTATCCCCCATTGCCTATATTGTTATTTCGGTTTTTCTTATTGTGACTGGGTGGTTCTTTTTCACGACTTTTTTTCTATATAACCAGGCAACTCTCAGAAACTTTTTTGCCCTGCTTCCGACTATCTTCTCCTTTGTGGTCCCGGCTGTAACCATGCGTCTGTTTTCTGAAGAGCTAAATGTAGGGTCTTACGAGACCCTGCTCACTCTACCGGTCACATTTCAGGACGTGATTCTGGGCAAATTCCTGGCCGCTGTTGTATTTGTGGCGGCCATGCTTATACCAACGCTGGCGTATCCTGTTGCTATTTCTTTTCTGGGACAGCTTGACTGGGGACCCGTCCTTGGCGGATACGTTGGAGCCCTCCTTCTGGGCGCAGCCTTTTCCGCCATCGGCCTCTTTGCCTCATCGCTTACACGAAACCAGATCATTGCCTTTATTCTCAGCATGGCCATCTGCTTCAGCCTGACCCTGATAGACAATATGCTCTTTTTCCTTCCCCAGCCGGTTCTGAGCCTTATGCAGTATATGGGAACAAACTTTCATTTTCAGAATATCTCAAAAGGCATCCTTGATTCACGGGATATTCTGTACTTTCTAAGTATCAGCTTTGTTGGTCTTTATGGCGCACACCTGGCCCTCCAAGAAAAAAACTAAGGAGAAAAAAATGGGCGTAAAAAATAGATCGGGAAAATATATTAAGTTTGTTATTTATATGGTTATCATTGTACTGATTAATTTGGCAGGCATTACACTCTTTTTCAGAGCCGATCTGACGCGAGACAAGGTCTATTCCATATCAAAGGCCAGCCAAGAGGTTGTATCAACACTTTCCGAACCGTTGACCATAGATGTCTTTTTTACCAAAAACCTCCCTGCACCTTATAATAATACAGAGCGCTATCTCCATGACCTTCTGGAAGAATACGCCATCTATGGGAACAATTTTTTCAACTACCATTTTTACAATGTCAGCCCTGGCGAAGGTAACACGGGTCACGACACCAATGAAAACCGTGAATTAGCAAAGAATTATGGGATTTATCCGGTCCAGGTTCGAAATATTGAAAAAGATGAGATCAAATTCCAGAAGGCCTACATGGGTCTCGTGCTGATACATGGTGATATGATTGAGCGAATTCCCACGATTACATCCACCGATGGACTGGAGTACAAGCTGACAACGGCCATACAGAAATTGAACAACAAAATCAGCGCTTTTTTAGGCCTGCCTGGCAGTATCCAAATTAAGCTGGTTCTTTCCTCTTCCCTCAAGAAGATTGCCCCGTATGTGCGCCTGGAAAAACTCAACGAACTTCCGGAAAAAATGGAAGAGATAATAAAAAAACTGAACAACAAGACCTATGGAAAACTAAAATATGAATACCTTGATCCGACTAAAGATCCAGGCCTGGAAGAACTGTTAAAAAAATACAACATGCTCAATCTCAAATGGCCTGCACTTTCCAAAGAAAAAATCAAGCCAGGGAAAGGTACGGTCGGCCTTGTGATTGAATATGGGGGTAAAGGGGTTGAAATTCCCCTGGTCAATGTCTTAAGGATCCCTCTCATAGGGACACAGTATCAGCTGGTTGACTTAGACGATATGGAAGAGACTATAAACAAAAACATAGAATCACTTATCGATATCAACCAGGACCTGGGCTATCTTGCAGGATATGGCACACTTAAACTTCCCATTTTTTCCAGGCCAGGCCCCGTGGGTGCCCGGAATGGCGATATGCTGTCACACTTCCAAACCTTAGTCTCACAAAATTATTCCCTTAGAGACATAAACCTCAAAGACGGCCCAATCCCGGACAGTCTAAATTGCCTGGTCATTGCCCGGCCAACAAAAAAACTTACTGATTACGAGTTGTTTCAAATAGATCAGTTTCTCATGAAAGGAAAGAATTTATGCATATTTCTGGATGCCTTCAAAGAAGAAATGCCCTCCCAAAAACAGTCAATGGCCCGTGGCCCTATGTATGTCCCACTCAAGACCGGCCTTGAAAAACTTTTGGACCATTATGGCATCAGCATCAAGGAATCCTACGTCATGGACGAAAACTGTTATAAACAGATACTCCCTCAAGAACTTGGCGGAGGCGAGAGAAAGATCTATTTCGCCCCATTAATTAAAAACCGCTTTATCAATAAAAATTTCAAGTTTATGAAAAATATCAAGGGATTAATTACTGCGCAAATTTCTCCCCTGGAATTGAACGCAGAGCGTATCGATAAAAACGGCATTAAGGCGCACAAACTTTTTTCATCATCTGAAAAGTCCTGGGAAATGGCTAGCCCAATCAACTTAAACCCCATGTTTATCCAACCGCCAAAATCACCTGACAAAGAGCAAAGCCTGCCTCTGGCATATGTCCTGGAAGGTAAATTTCCAAGCTATTTCAAAGACAAACCCCTGCCGGAGAAAAAATCCGAAAACAAAGAATCAGAGAAATCAGGGCAGAACAAACCTGAAAACAAAAAGCCCGGCATTGACCTATCAAAGATTAAAGAAGAAGGACAATCCCTGGCCAAGGGCAAACCGGGAAAAATATTCCTCATGGCCTCATCAGAGATTATTAAAGACAATATGCTGGATGTCCAAGGCAGGGACCCCAACACGATGTTCATCATGAACATCGTGGATTACTTGAACAACAGGGAAGAAATAGCGGCTATGCGCAGCAAAGAGCAACGTTTTAATCCCCTTCGCGACACAAAAGCAGGGACTAAAACTTTTATCAAGACCTTTAACATTGCAGGTCTGCCGGTATTGGTAGCTTGTTTCGGGCTTTTGATCCTGATTTATCGAAATTCCCGAAAAAAGCGGATCCACATGATGTTTCAAAAATAAAAAATTCAACGGCCTCTTTTACAAGGTTTATATAAATAGGGTTTGTATAAATAGGAAAGTTTCGATTAGCCTCAAACCTCTAAAGCGTGAACGCTTACAAAATATATAAGGAAAGACCCATGAAAATACGAAAAGAATACATTTTACTTGTGGCAATAATTCTGTTTCTCTCTGTTTACATTTTTTTACGCAAACCAGACAGGACACATTACCAACTCCCTAAACTCCCTGAAATTGCAGCCAAAAGTATTAATAAAATTGAGATAAAGGGACCTAATGGCACCGTTGCCCTCAAGAAAAAAGACAAAGTCTGGATCATTGAACCAAAGGGATATCCGGCAGATGCCGCTAAGATCAAAGATATGCTGGATATTGCCGACAAACTCACTATTACAGCGCTGGTTTCGGAATCAAAAAACTACGAGCGTTACGATCTTAATAATGAAATGAAAGTCACGGTCAAGGAATGGGAGGAAGATACACCAGTTCGGTCTTTTGATATCGGTAAGGGGGCCAGCTCCTACCGGCATACATTCATTAAGCTCGCCGGCGATGATCGAGTCTACCACGCCAGGGGAAATTTCAGGGCCAAATTTGACAAGACGGAGGATGAACTCCGGGACAAAACGGTCCTTTCCTTTGAGCAAAAACAGATCCGGGAGATACATATTACCAAAAACGATCAATCTGTGATATTTATACTCAAGGACGTACCTGTTAAGGCCGGTGCAGCAAAAGAGAAAAACGCAGAGGAATCATCGCCTGAGTCCAAGATAAAAAAGGCTTGGCAGACTGCTGACGGGAAGAATGTTGATGAATCCAAGGTCAAAGATTTAATTAGAACTCTTTCCAAACTGCGCTGTGACAACTATATTGAAGAACAAAAAAAAGACGAATTTTCAAATCCCCTTTATAGTGTCCGCCTAAAAGGGGCAAAAGAATATTACCTGTCTGTATTTAATAAAATGGCCAAGGATGCAAAAGGCCATCCGGCCATCTCTTCTGAAAACAGCTATCCATTTTTTTTGAGCGACTGGAAGACGAAAGACATTATGAAAGCCCCAGAGGAGCTGCTTGAAAAGAAAAAACCTGAAAAATTAACATAGCATGAGCTTCAAGTAGTTCTTCGTTTTTTTATTCAGGTTTCTGCTTTTGTTAACAAGATCAATTAGAAATTCTTTGTCGATTTTAGAAAATAGCCATCTAAGAGAATCCATATCGCCAAGATTTAGTATCCTTTCGGATATAAAGATGGGATACTGCGCCAATCTTAAACCCTCAAAACTGCAATCCCAGAAATATTTCCTCAGCATTTCAGGCAATTCTTTTTTTTCCATTTAAAATCGTGCTCCGCTGTTTTTTTCATATATCATGCCGAGTTTGTTCACGAATACATCTTGTGGTCTTGAATCTCTTATTATTTAATTTTAACATAGATTGCGCTACTTGGGAACGATATAATGTTTCAGTTCAACCCGGACAAGTGGGCATAAAATCTCTGCCAGGGCGGGATCAGAATGCTATTGTCAGCACAGCCTGAAAGAGTATCAAAATCATTTAAATATTGCATTTGCTTCGTCTTGCGAATTTTTCCGCTTATCATGGGGCAATCCGCGGGATACTCCTGGAAAGACCGATTTACAAAAGAGTAAAGATGGCTATGACCACCTCCTTCATCACCACCAAGGCCCCACTATTGACACATTTTTCCCTTCATTAAGATATCCTGCAAAGCATTTCTCTGAATTTTTTTTCCAGCGGATATACGAAAATTTGCTTTGCCACAACCCTATTTCTATAATTGCTATAAAGATTGTAGCCTTCCGTTACGCCGATGGGGATCCAGTTGGCGGCCCGGTAACAGGTCCCTTTGAAGCGAACCATCTGCACGAAGGTTTCCAGAAGTACTGGACGATATCCATAGCGTTCCTGCCAGTCATCCGGAAGGTGTCTGGAGATACCGCCTAAAATTTTGGAGGCCAGATTCGCTGATTTGATCCATGGAAGAATCAAGAACCGGCAATTGTTGACCACTAACCTGAGATTGGCCATTCGCTGCTCATCGTTCCATCCGATAAAAGATTCCCGTGAAGCAAGCCTCCATGCGGCGCTGGAAAACCCGATCACGCCCAGCAGAAGCCGTCCATCCTTGAGCAGGCGGTTGTATAGACCATAGGGAGGGCGCTTTTTTCTTAGTGAACCAAAAGCAGTCTTGACGGCTGTTTCAAGCGATGAGCCATACCCAAAAACCAGATATCGCATTTGCGGACCGAACATCGTTGAGACGCCGATATAGTGGTGGTGTACGATCATTTCGCGCCAGAGGGTCACTTCCTTATGATTTTTGGCGGCAATGATTTCGATACGATCAATATCGCCAGCTTTTATAATAATTTTTCGCGGGGGAGGTTCAATGGTTTTCGGCATTGGTTTGGAGCGTCTCGAGCTGGTTTTATTCGCGGGCGCGGGCAGGACAATCAGGTTGTCCATTTGCATACGAATCAGAGATTCCGTGGTTTGCGTGATTTTGAGTTTGCCGTTGCCCTGGTATAATCTGAATTTCAAGCATATTTCGCGCGCGATGCCGCGTCTTGTCAAATCGGGACATGTCGAGATCAGCTCTCTGATTTGCATGATTTGCCGAGCCGAATACTGGTAACCAATATATTTCACTTTCAGGGAATTCCATAGACGAGAATTCGGCGATGGTGGTTTTGCCAGGAAGGTCAATATATTTTCCACATGCGCTTCTCGTTGCGTCGGTTTGCGGGAAGGCCTGTCAAAATAAGACATGCCTCTTTCGCCAAAATCCCGCTGACATTTAATGATCGATACAGGGGGCACCCTGGTATCAATTACCATACGATCGACGCTTTTGCCCTCCAGGGTATTCAGGATTATTTTGGCGCGCTTTATACGCCAGATTCCGGCATTCCTGCTTTGCGCAAGCCGTGTGACCGAATCCAGTGTTCTCGGGTCATCGAGCCTTTTGCGGACCTTTTCGTATCTTGAACTCCTTCGCCCGGCGTCATCAATTTCAGGTCCTCTTTCCGGTCTCAGACAGCGATGCAATGTATACTCCTTTTCTGTGTCTGTTGTTATATCTAAAAATCGTATCGACAAGGTTCATATGCAGTTTTCCGAATGTTTCAACATACAGGCCACTTACCCACCGGTAATAGTTTTCCACATTCCTCATGTTCTGCGGAAAACAAATTCCTATGAGTTCGTCGATACGTTCATCTGCCTTGTCATCGAAGAAATCCGCCATGTTCGCCGGTGGCCCTCCCTTTATAGGCCGATATTGCTGAACGAACACGTATGCGCCCGGCAATGAGCGGAGAAACGCGAACCGTCGCACATCCTGATCAAGTGTGGTGTTGTAGCCGTACATACATATGAATTCAACATTATCCTGAGAGGTAAAATTCATCAAACTGTATTTTTTGGCGATCAGGCTCAGATTTTTGTCATTGTTCAGGCTGAAATAGTAATTTTTTCTGGTAAACCGCGTATTTTCACATTGGATACGCCTTAAAAGCCTGGCTCGATATTTGTCGATCAGGCGAAGATCCAAGGTCTGGGTGAAGTTCACGCGAACCTTGCGACTATACATTTGCTCCAAGAAGGTATCGGCCTTCGGATGAGATAAGATATTGTCATCGAGCAAAATCAGTTTTTTTCTTTTTTGGAGCAGGCTGTCCAACTCGCTGACCTGGTGGACTTTGCCCTCCTTTTGCGGCACAATACAAAAAGCGCATTTGTTTGGACAGCCACGCGTGATAAAACCGATCGCCCGGTCACCCAGTTCGGGATACAAATCGTAGTCCGGATCCAATTCCTCGATTTGTTTTTCCAATTTCATGCTAATATCGACGCCTGATCCGCCCACTTCAAGGATGCCTCCGAGATTTTTCCGGAGCCGTGCCACTCGATTCAATGAAGATTCCAAATTGAAGATGCAGCTTGCAAAGGCGGCTTCCGGGCCTTTGGAAAAATCTCCTCTCCGTGTAAGCACCACTTTCTTCCGGCTCTTTTTAAAACGCCTGCTCAACTTCATCAAAGCCAGATTCGGAAGATGTCCATCCACCTGAACCAGCAGAACAAATCTGGACGGCATTCGAAGGGAGGCTTTTTTTTCAACCTTATTTTCCCATTCCGGCAACTCCAAACGCTTTGCGATCAAGCGGGAAGGTACCCTTTGTTTCAGACGTTCCGGCAAGGTAATGAAGATCTGGAAGTTGGGTACAAGGGCATCGACAATGTGCAACCAATCAACAAAGCGACCCTCGGTGCAGAACAGATCAGGCCGGTGGAGCAGCAGCACTCCCGGAAAATCCAAAGGACAATGCGTTTTCGGAAACGCATCCACCAGGTGGCGGCAAATGTCGAGCAGGGGCAGCAGCATGCGCACTTTCCAAGCCGGTAAAAGACTTAACTGCTTTTCAAAATCATGATGTTTGATCATCCAGGCCGATGTATTCAACTGAAGCCATGTATGCCCGAGAGCGCATAATCGCTCCATTGTATGCAAGGGACCCACCCGCTTGTATTTTGCCCGATGGGCCAGAATGGATAAAAAAGCCGTGGGATCAGTCAATCGCGCGTTGGAATCAAACATGGTCTGTATGCGGTTGACTCTCATAAACGGGTCATTAAAATCGAAGTCGTCGGTGCCCCGATGAAAGTCGAATCGTGGGCCATATGCCAATAAAAAATGTCTGTTCAATTTCGCGCTTTCGACCATTTTTGAGTAGGCCGCAGCCATGGAGAGATGATGGATTTCGTCTCCGGGCGCCTTCCTGATATCACCTTCCGGGTAAACCCTGATTGCGCTATCGGCAAATTTATACCGATCGTCCTGACTATCGATCCCCTTATGGCACGCAATGAGCGTCTCCATGTGAAGAAAAGGCCCCGATACTTTCAATAATTGTTGCTTCTCAAACCGAAGTTTGGATGAATATTTGACGCCGGTCAATCCGAGCGTCAGCAAACGCATTGATTCTTCGGACTGCCTTCCTGAAATAAATGTAGTCCATTTGGGGATTTTTCCGTTGCGGATACGGACTTTGACCTTTCCGATCCCGTTGAATTTTGCGTTTTTATAGAAAAGCTCCAGAAAATACATGTTCGCGAATGTCCTTGTCCACCGTTAATGTTTATGAAAAACTTAGGGCAACAAGCTGATATCAGATTCCTTTTCGGGTGTATGGCATCCACATATTTCAAGCGTGCACGCTTGAATGCCACGCCCACATTGACGCGCAGTAGCTGATCGTTCCCGATATCTCTCCGCGCCCTCAGGATATCAGCTAACCAGAAATTCTGTGATACGTCTGACCAATAGACTACGAGGAAATTTTCAAAGGGAATGTATTGTGGCTTGTTTCTCATTGATTCACAAGGGGAATTTTCCTATGCTTCTTCCCACAAAAAGCGAGAGCATCGCTGATGGGGTGGTATATGGGCTACACGGTATGTGTCAGCAGGGTGAATAGCAGAGCGTACAGATTCTGAATCAGGGAGCAGTGTAAATACAATGGAACGGCATCGCACAAGTGATCAAAGGCGTGCCTGCCTACTTGCCGTACAGATATTCACAAAAAACGCCAGCACATGGAAGGAACGGACCTTCTCCGGTAAAGATACCCGCCTGTTTGACGAGGCCCGCAAAAAAACCGGGATACAACACATTGCATCCCACACGTCCTATTTGATCAACCTGGCTTCCCCTGAAAAGAAAAAGTATGCCATGTCCTGTGAGGCCTTGGAACAGGAACTAATCCGTTGTGAGATACTGGAAACTCCAAAGGGAAAAAGTGAGAAGGACTGGGATGAGGTGAATCTGACGAAACTCAGAGGTTTTTTGAGGTAAAGGCACCTTATATCATTTCGCGGCTATTTCAAATTCGCAGACAAGGGGTGTATGATCGGATAATTTGATCTGAGGGATCTGAAAATCGGTGATTTGTATTTGAGGACTGTGGAAAATGTAATCGAGTTGGCGGCGCGGGGCCCGGCT
>MVDB01000003.1 GCA_002050025.1 Desulfobacteraceae bacterium 4484_190.2 | reverse complement strand
AACACTTGCTTTTATGGGACCTGAATTATTCCATCCTTTTTGAAGCGCCTCCTCTTTTTTTTCTCTAAACTGCCCAACACTATCAGCCATGTCTTGCCAGGCAAACAATTTTTGGAGCACATGACGTTCAGGTGCTGTCAGGTCTTTTTCCGTGTCAAATGCTTTACCGCCACTCGTCGTAATAATCATAGTTTAACCGATCAAAATGGAAAGTTCTTTTATTTGCAGGTACTGGTGAACTGCAGCAGAAAGTTCTTTTCAAGTAAATTTGGTACTTATTCAGGTTCTGGGTTCACGGTTGGTCGCTTTGCGCTCTTCATATTGCTTAAGATAGGTGATGAATCCACGAACAGTCCCGCCGCGGCGGGATTCAATCTTCATCTCTCTTCAACCGTGAACCAGTGACGATTTGTTGTAATCGATCACTTGAGATTCCTCTACTATTATGGCGAATTTGGACTGGAATTCAAGAAAAAAGCCCGAGGGTTCATTGCTGCATGATCCCCCGGGCTTGAATACTGTTGTTAAGCGTGAATCCTGTTACACCTTTGGTCTGGGAAGCATGCCTGCCAATTCCGAGATTTCCGGAACACGATGCTCCCATTCTATAGCCATTAGGTGAACGCCGGCCACCCCTTCCATTTCTTTGAATTCCTCAATCTGTTCTATTGCAAACTTAATTCCTTCCCCAGCCACTTTACCTTTACCAGCCCCCTGGAGCCGCTTGATAAGGGAAGCTGGCACATCCATACCCGGCACCTGCTTTGCCATGTATCGTGCCATACCTACGCTTTTCATGGGGGTCACACCAGCCAGAATATAGCATTTCTCATGAAGCCCCATGTCAACGGCCCTTTTCATGAATTCCCGGAATCTATCCATGTTATATATACATTGGGTCTGGATGAAGTCGGCCCCGGCGGCAATCTTTTTGGCCAGGCGGTATACACGGAATTCAAAGGGCTCGGCAAATGGGTTAGATGCCGCGCCAATAAAGAGTTTAGGCGGCACATCGATATCCTGTCCATTCAGGAAAGTGCCTTCATCCCTCATGGTTTTGACGGTATAGATCAATTGCATGGAGTCAATGTCAAAGACATTTTTTGCCTCAGGATGATTGCCGAATCTCTGATGATCGCCGGAAAGGCAGAGCATATTCCTGATCCCATGGGCATAAACCCCAAGAATGTCGCTCTGTATGGCAAGGCGGTTGCGATCGCGACAGACCATCTGAAAATTGGGCTCCAAACCTTCCTGAAGCAGGACAAGTGAGGCGGCCCAGCTTGACATGCGCACTACTGCTGTCTGATTATCAGTGACATTCACCGCGTCCACACATCCTTTAAGGTGTGCGGCTTTTTCTTTGAGATGTTCAACGTTAGCACCCTGAGGAGGACCGCATTCACCGGTAAAAGCGAAATGTCCGGCCTTTAGTACTTTTTCCAGATTGCTCCCTGATTTGTATTCGCTCATAGTACCAGTTCCTCCCTGATAAGTCTTCTTGGTCCGCCGTCTCTGGCCGTTATCCAGCTTTTGGGTGGCACGAATTCAAGGAGTTCTTCCAGACGGCCCAGTTCTGTCATCCTTCTGACGATAATATCCCAGATGCAGTCAACATCTTTGGATATCTCACATTTTCCATTGGAAGACCCCCCGCAGGGCCCATTCAAGAGGCTCTTTGAACAGCGTGCAATTGGGCAGAGCCCACCAAAGTGATGGACCACACACGTGCCACACCCTGCGCACCTCTCCGACCATATGCCATGTTCGACAGCGCCACCCATGAATTTTGTGTCTACTCCCGGGAAAACCCTTGCAGAAGGATACCGCTCAGAGAGAAACTGCGGTCCCACACCACAGGCGATGGATACAACGGCATCATAGTCGTCGATCATATCCTTGATTTCATCAATGTATTCAGGATCGCACTGGCGTTCAAGAGTGTGCTCTTCGACCTCAATTTTTTTACCATTTTTTCTTGCAGCGATCTTCAGGGTAGAAGCCAGAATGGCCGCCTCTTTTGAACCACCTACGTTGCAGACTGTAACACAGCCCTTACATCCCAAGACAAGGATTTTGTTATAATCCTTGACCATCTCAAGTATTTCTTTGATAGGTTTTTGTTCAGCAACAATCATTACGTATTCCTCGCAGCGTATTTAGAATTTTATTCTGACAGCACCGGCCCCAGTTTTCTGACTATGTCGTTCATCTCCAAGGCCACATCCACAAATGCCTGACCCTTACCTGCGGAGAGGTTGTATATGTTTATCCTCTCGGGTTCTATATCCAACTGTTCCAATGTCTTTTTAACATACGCGACCCTTTTGGCTGCCTTGGTTATGCCGGTCACATACTGGCAGCTATCTTCCTGGCAGCCAGCAACATATACGCCATCTGCGCCTTCCTCAAATGGTTTTAGAAGGTGCAGGATCTCAATGCGGCCTGTACAGGGAACCTGGACTATTTTCACGTTGTCCGGCAATGCCTTATTCATGCTCTCGGCAACGCTTGCTGCGGACGAGGCGCAATTTGAACAGTAGAAGGCTACAATTTTGGGTTTGAAATTATCACTCATACTATTTCTCCCGTTTATTATTGAATATTTACGCAAAAAGCACGGCCGGCGCTTCAATTAACATCTCGTCACTGCATGTGCCCATGACGATGGCCTTGGCCGGGCATTCTGCCACACATATTCCGCAACCCTGGCAAAGGCCGGGATCAATGTAGGCCGCGCCGGTTTCATGGTCAATATAAGGAACGCTAAAAGGGCAGGTCCTGACACAGGTGCAGCACACTGCGCATTTTTCCGGGTTGACCTCAGCCACCATACCTCCCACCTGGACCTTGTCCTGGCTCAGAATTTCCAGGGCCCGGGCCGCTGCGGCTTTGGCCTGGGTGATACTGTCTCCCGTATCTTTGGGATAAAGTCCAATGCCTGCCAGATATACACCCTCACTGCTGGCATCCACAGGTTTCATCTTTTCCGGGGATTCGGCAAAAAATCCGTTACGGTCCAGATTTACCCTGAAGATATCGGCCAATTCCTGATTGCTGTTTCCCACAATTGCACTTTGAAGGGATACAAAGTCGGCTTTAAGACCGACAGGTCTTTCCAGGATCGGATCATAAACTGTCACCTTGAGCCTACCTTCATTGTCCAGAGACTCGACCACCGGTTTGTTTTCAAGATCATAACGGATAAAGATCACGCCTTTGTCGCGTGCTTCCTTGTAAAGGTTTTCCCTTTCTCCGTATGTACGCATTTCTCGATAAAGGACATAAATACTCATGTCCGGGTTTTTTATTTTTAGGTCAACAGCCGTCCTGACCGTAAAAGAACAGCAGAAATTGCTGCAATGAGGCATGTCAGGTTCCCTGGACCCCACACACTGTATAAAGACGCCTGCATTAGCGTCCTCAATGGATTTGGGGTCCTTTAGTAGTTTTTCGCTCAGTTCCGACCACAGGTAGACATTTTTGGTTTTACCGTATAAATACTCCCTCGGTTCTATGGGATTTCCACCTGGCGCCAGGATACTTACACCATGAGATATACTTTTCTCTTTCCCTTTTTGTTTTACAATGGAAACAAATTTTCCTGCAAATCCCTTGTTCTCCTTAACCGTAGCCTCGGTCATCACCTTGATGTTTTTCTCTTTTTTGACCGAAGAGATAAGGCCCTTAAGGTATTTCTGAACATCATATCCCTGCCAAGTGGACTTTACATGACGGCCATGCCCGCCAAGTCCCTTTTCTTTTTCCACAAGAGTGACTGGATAACCTTCTCTGGAAATGGCGACAGCAGTTTCAAGACCGGCAATACCGCCTCCGACCACCAGGGCCCGCTTGACAACCGGTATTTGCCTTAGAGGTGGCGGCGTTATAAGGGCGACCCGGGCAACACCCATCCGGATACGGTCTCTCAATTGCACCTCTGCCGTCCCTGGATCGATAGCCCTCAAGTCCACTGTCTCGTAAAGGTATGGATTTAGACCGGCCAGCTTGAGGGCTTCCTCAATGAGATTTTTGTGCACTGCCGGCGTGCAACTTGCGAAGACAAGTCTGTTGGCATCGGTTTCTTTTATTTTATCCGTGATGCTGGACAGGATATCGCCATCGACCCTTATGGTGGCGCTGACACCGGGAATTTCCTTTGCCTGCTTTTCCAGGTCAGCGCTTAGGCCAGGCGCCATACCTGGACAGAAGTGATAGGCAAGGAGGACCTTGGGGCTTTTCGCCGCGGATTTTGCGGGCTTCGGGTAGCCTGGTGGAGGTGAAAACGATTCAGGCCCCAATATGGCGGCGACTTCAGATACCGAAGCAGCAGCCTGGGTCATGGATTCGCCAATATCAAAAGGCCCACTCAGTCCACCACAAACAAATATGCCGGGAATATTGGTTGAAACGGGTTTGAAGGGTTCCTTGTCCACAAACTGATTTCCATTTATATGCACCCCGATTTTCCTGGCCAGCTCAATGGCCTCTCCGGATGGTCTGAGGCCCACGGAAAGGACGACCATATCAAAAGTTTCCTTCTGTAATTGTTCGTCCTCGCCTGCGTAAACGATTTCGAGATCGTTGCCACCCGGAACAGGATCAATTGTATGAACCCTGCTTCGCACAAGCTGAACATCGCGTGAAACGGCCTCGTTAAGATAATCTTCGAACCCTTTTCCATGGGTTCTCATATCCATGTAAAAAATGGTTGTTTCAATATCTTCATCAAACTCCTTTGTGTTAACAGCCTCCTTCAGCGCGGACATACAACACACAGATGAGCAATATGGGGCATCGCATTGGTTGATATCACGGGAGCCTACACACTGAAGCCAGGCTATTTTTTTGGGAGTATGGCCATCAGAGGGTCTTCTCAGAATTCCTTTTTCAGGCCCAAGAGGCCTCTGGATCTGTTCATATTCCACACTGGTAAGAACATTAGGATGGGATCCATAGGAATAGGTGTCGTATTTTGTTGGATCAAAGGGCTCGATCCCGGCAGCAAGGATAATGGCACCGGTATTAACGGTTTTTTCGTCATTTGCCGTTTTTACCGTAACGCTGAAATTCCCCGTGTCTCCAGAAATATCGAGTACGGTGGAATCCAGCATTACGTTAATATTGGGATCCTGTTCGCAAGCGGAGATCCTGGGGTCCAGCTTACAGCAGGCACAGAGTGGATAAATTCGGTGAAGATTTGGTATCATTCCTCCGAGTGAGGGCGTACGTTCGATTAGATGAACTCCGTAGCCAGCGCCAGCGAGGGAAAGCGCGGCTTGAATTCCGGCGATTCCACCTCCTACAACCATTACAGAACCTTTTGGTTTGTCTTGACCCATTAAATTTTTCTCCTGCTTTTTGAGCGTTTTAGTTTTTAAGAGGAATTGTGTTGCGGTTCACATTTGCGGGTGGGAAAAGAGCGTTTAAACTTGAAGAAAAAAGGGTAGTTTTTTCTAATTTGGGAAATCTTTCCCCCAAGGCCTATTGTGAATTGTTTTTTAAATGCCATATAGGTAATTGAGTGTCAAGAAAAATGTTAAGCAGGCAATCAAGATTTTAATTACTATTGATAATCACTCGGTTGTTTGATAATAGAATTGGCTAAAAGGAGAATGGTGGAAGGATGCCTATATACGAATATCAATGCCATGATTGCCATAGGCAGTTTCAGACGCTAATAATGAGGGGGGAGGACGAAAAAAAATTATCCTGCCCAAACTGTGGCTGCCGCAGTTTAAAAAAACTTATTTCTAGAGTAGCCTACCATATATCTGAAAGTGATCGCCTTGGGGCATTTGATCCCGGATCCCGCCAGAGCGATAGCTTTTACAAAGATACCCGTAACATTGGTCTTGCTGCTAAAAAGCGAGCCATGGAATTAGGGGTGAATCTGGGAGCCAGTTTCGATGAAAAAGTGGAAAAACTGAGGACAGATCCGGGCAGTGTGATAAAGGATAGTGAATGATTAGGGTGTAAGGCGTACGGCATGGGCATAAAGAATATTTTTTATTTAATATGGGGACTTTACTTGCGCTTTACGCCTTGTGCCATGATGCCCTATCACGTGAATCCGGAAAATCAGAGCACTGCTTTCAAGACAAAAACATTTCATTAGGATATGCAATATGCGCAATGAAGGGGAAGTCGTACTGATCTATTATCAGGATCAGCCAGCTGTTTTTGCCAGGATAGAGGCAATTGAATTTGATGTGAAAAAGGACTGGTATCGCATCACTCTTTTGCTGCTCACAATACCGAGCCAGACAGTTATGTGGATCCTTCGAGAGGCCTATATCGACGGCGCCCCCTTTACGATGAATGATAGACCTATGAGGATGGAAACAGTTAAAAAAAATTCGGCTGAAATAGAACATGCAGGGGCCAGCAAGCCAGTAAAAAAGAATGACCCTGAAAAAAAGGGAAGGGTTATTCCTTTTAAAAAAAAATGAGGTAAGTGTTCACAGGTTCCCCGCTTCCGCTTTGCTTCAGACGGGATCTTCGACAGGGTTCAACGTTCAGCACCGCCTCTGGCCACCGAAGTTGTCAGTTTGAACAAAAAAGTGACGCTGGCCTTGCCGAGTCACATACGAGGGTTAGGGACAAGGACAAAATTGAAGACCCGAAGTCTTCGTAAAAAATGCTGGTTTTGCCATATAATTGCCAAACACCATGTTCCAGACCCGCCTGCCTCGCCTGTCATGTACGGAACGGGCATATACCAAAAGGTCGCAATGGCGGGCAGGTTTGTGGGGATGTGGAAGCGGTCGGTTTTCCCGCACAAAACGTTTACAAAATGACGTTTGGTGATGAGAATGCAACCTTTGAATCCCGCTGCAAGCGGAAACCTTTGAACCCGTGAACGGTTACATAATGAGAAAGCTTGAAATTTTCGGAATAAGATTTTTCCTTTCAGTTGTATTTGCTTTTCTTGTCTCGCGATTCTTTTTTGAAAAAATCGCGGTTATCAAAATTATCGGTCTTGCTCTAATTCTGCTTGGCCTGGCTTATTTGTTTGAATATATAAGAAAACGTGACAAAGGATAAATTGATAAAAACTAAGGAATACTGAACATAGAATATGTATTTTCACCACTCAAAAACACTTTAGGTAACAGCTCAATATGTTGCGGCAGCATAAAAGGCTTACGCCTAAATTCCTGATTCGGAGTTGACCCGTAAGGGTTTTAGCCCCAAGATACTGAGCAAATACCACTTTAGGCACTTTAGCTAACTTCCTTTTCATCCCTACGCCCTGTAATGGGACAATTCATACAATCTCTGGCTCAGCTCGGAGAGCCTTTCTCTTGGTTCCGGAGTATTCCCCTCGGCCACTTGCTGTCTCTTTAAAATCTCTTCATTGATAAAGCTGATCGCGTTACCGAAGCTGATCCGAGAGACGGCCTCCAAATGATCGATCAGGCCCATCTTATGAAAGCGCAGGCCCAGGTAGTTCATATTCTTCAGGAGGTCTACCTTTTTTTTGCTCTTGTTTTCCCGCTGAATGAATGATTGTGTCGCAATCCAATAGGATTCGAGGAATGTTTTGGTCAAGGCCGCCCAAATGGGCAATTTATCAAAGCCAAGCCTCGTGAGCTTGTATTCCCCATTGGTATGATCTCGAATGATGAAGGCGGAATCTAAAAAATAGCCAATGGCATTATTGCCTCCTTCATTTATGTCTTTTCCTTCATCATAAACGAACTCATTTTTAAAAAGCCTCTTTAGAAAAGCATAGTCATCGAGGATCGTTTTTTCGCTCTTTGTTTCATCAGTTCCAGTCAAAAGGGAGACAGCAACAAAGGCATGGGGGATAAAACAGTGGATGATGCTGTTTTTATAATATTCCAGCTCCCGCTTTTTGTCTTCATCCACATAGTAGAAGGTTTCTTCCCCATCTACGTCCTCAAGCAGATTGACCACCTTTCTGTTAACGAGAAGTGTTAAGGTCTCCCCAACTGTTCTTTCAAAATGGTTGAGAGTAGTGGCTGTCGGAGCTTTATAGGTTCTGAGGAATCTTAAAAGGATTTCCGCCGTTTCAGTGAGTTCATTAATATGAAAGCCACGGCGATGCTTGGTAAGTATGGCTGATGCTATCAGTGCCAAAGGAGTGACTATCGTGACCTTGTTAATGGATTTGATCAGATCAAAGGCCAGAAGTCGGTTGTTATCCTCTTCAAGGTCCTTATTTTGTTGCAGGTATTCCTTTATTGAAATGGGCTGTGAGAACTGGATGTAGATCTTTCCATATCTTCTTTTTAAAAAGCGCCGGGCTTTAAAAATCTGTTTAAAGCTTTCCTTTTTTTTCTCACCACCCCCTAGTTCCTTAAGATAGGATTTTTCTTCCATAATTCGATCATAGCTGATGGAAGCCGGGACAAACACGAGGTCATCACAAAATCCCTCTTTGTAAGCCTGGAGCAAGATGGATAGAAACCCGATCTTGGGGAGGATCAATTTGCCGCTTCTGCTTCGCCCTCCTTCGATATAAAATTCGAGTGGATGTCCTTCTTCAAGGAGCTCCTTGATGTACCTTGTAAAGACCATCGCGTAAAGCCTGGCGCCTTTGAAGGTCCTGCGAATAAAAAATGCACCCGATTTCCGAAAAATATGTCCCATGGGCCAAAAAGCCAAATTTTTTCCCGCTGCAATCCTGGGGATATGCATGTGATGATCATAAAGGATATAATTGAGGACCAGATAGTCAATATGGCTTTTATGTGACGGGATGTAGATAACTGGTCCCTTACGTGCCGATTCTCTTACAATAGCCAGGTTTTTCAGGTCAACATCGATGCCTTCGAAAATCTTTTTCCAGAGCCAGTTTAAGGCAATGTGAAAAAATTGCACATAGGCTATGTTGTAATCCGCAGCGATTTCGTCAAAGTATTCGCCAGTATCCTTTCTAAGTTGTTTTGTCTTTTTAGCATTTCCGCCTGCAAGGTGTTCAATGGCTGTTGTGATCTCCGGATCCTTGAGGACTCTTTCCTTTTGTTGCTGCCTGGATTTCATAACAGGGCCGAGTATGACCCTCTTCTGCCTGTCAATGCTTTCAATGAGCATATTCCTCAATTCTGTGGCCATTTCTTCCATGGGGCGTGCAGAGGGCTGACTGTTTAGATAGGCCTTCAAATTGAGTGGCCTTGCAAAATCGATAAACGCATGACGGTGATGCCTGATAAACAGGGCAATTTTTCTAATAACTCCGGGGTTTTCTTTAAATCCAAAGAATACGTCCAAAAGTTTTGACTGGTCTTTTTCTGGCGTTTTTTTATAGAGAATAAGCTGGGGTATAATATAGATAGGCTTTTCCATATTTTTTTGGATTGAAAGGAGAAAGTGGAGATGATCTTTCTCTTCATGAATAAAGTGCTTTGCAAAAACCTTAGGATCCACAAGGCAGAGAAGGGAAGCAGTTCCCTGCTGAATAGCATCTTTAAAGAACCCTGTCTTAAAAGGGCTTGGTAGCCTGCCATGTTTGAAAAAAAAGCCCAGGTAGAATTTCAAGACCCTAATAAGCTGAGAGAGCGGTAAATACAGGTACATGTTCAGGTCAAAGGCGATTTTGGGGTAGGGGAGGCGACTTCTGCGAAAACGGTAATGGTAAAGTAGATAGTCAAGGTGCCCACGGTATTTTATGGCATAGACTACGCTACCCTCCCTTTGCATTTGCTTTAAGTCCTTTACGATGCTTTCATCAAAGCTAATTTTCTGGAAAAGCCTGTAGAAAAACCAGCTTATAAAGAATCCGGGTTTGTGATCAAGCACATAGGGGTAACAAGGAGTATCTTTAGCCGTTCTCATTTAAATCAACCTCATAGATAACTTATTTATTTATTCTACTAAGAAAAAATGAGTCTGACAAGGTGACAAACCAAAGCGACAGGTTTTTTTTGCGACCACAGTGTTGACACGGGTGTTGACAAAAGGAATTGTATGGTTAAGAATTAAGCTAAATAGAAAACGGATATAAGGTCTGGCTGAACCCAGGGAGGAATATATGTATAAACCAATGGTCATTTCCGGATTAACTATGGATCCCGTAACAAACAGTCCTATTGTTATCCTTAAAGCAGTTGACGGTGACGAGACGTTGCCTATTTGGATCGGTTTGTTAGAGGCGACTGCCATTGCGAGTGAGATGGAGGGTATCAAGTTCTCAAGACCCATGACCCATGATCTGCTAAAAAATATGATGGATATGGTAGACGTCAAAGTCGCCAGGATCGAGGTCTCTGATCTGAAAGACAACACATATTATGCCGTCATCCATCTCAAACAGGGTGAAAAGGAAATGACCCTGGATGCCAGACCAAGCGATGCCCTTGCCATCTCCCTGAGAGTGAAAGCGCCTGTTTTTGTTGCAGAAGAAGTGATCAAGCAGTCCAGCCGGATAGACTTGAAATCAGAACCCCAGGATAAGTCAGAAAAAGGAAAGAAGTGGCAGGAAATTCTGGAGAGCCTCAACCCGGATGACTTTGGAAAATATAAAATGTAATAATAACGGTAAAGACTTACCTTCTTTATTACCGAATTGCCTACAATCGAAGAAAAAATCTAACAACCCTGCTATCCTGTGACCGGTTATTATCCTTGTCCCGGTTCCTTAATTTACTTTTCTCATTTTTTCCACAGATATGCTATAATATACCCCGTGAAATTTATTTATTTCATGAACTTAGTTAGCTTCACTTATCCCGACAACAAGGCGGGATTGGAATAGTAGCTTTGAGGTGTAAGGCATAAGGCTCGAGGGAAAAAACAATTATTTGATTTTGCGCCCTAAGCCTTGCGCCTTACACCTTCAGTTATTCCATGTGTGAGGTAAAATTACCAAAGCTCAATAAATACCTGTAACAGCAATAAGTTGTAGAAATTTCGAGATGTTAATTATGGTCCTGAAAAACAGAAAACACCTCTTTAATCTTTTTGGGAGCAGCATTGTTATCCTGTGGCTGGTCTTGATTGGTGTGTTGGTCAGAAACGTCAACTCCAGGGGTGGCAGTGATAATCCTAATGCCATTGAAGGTAAGATCTCAGCAATAGCTTCACCCCAGCGAGACTGGATGGAAATCTATCTCAAGGGGCAAAAAGTGGGATACTCTATGACCCAGATTAACCCCCTTGGAGAGAACTACCTTATACGGGAGGAAATTCTATTAACCTTGAACCTTATGGGTCAGCCCACCAGCATATATATGGTAACCCGGTCGGTTGTGGATAAGCGGTTCTTTCTAAGAAAATTCAACTTCAGCATGAAATCGGGTGTAGTGAGCTATAAAATCTCGGGAACTGTTGATGACAACGTCATGCAACTGGAAATAGGGGAGGGCAAGGCAAAGAGGGCTGAACAACTCCGCCTGTCAGACCCGCCCATGATCGGTGCTGGATTAGCACCATTCTTTAAAGGCCGGCACATCGAAGTGGGGCAGTCATTCAAGTTCCCTATTTTTGATCCATCCACCATGGCACTAAAGGAACTGGTAGTGAAAGTAGCGGATAGGGAGACCCTGGTTATTCGACGTCTTGAGTACAGTACTTTTCGCCTGGAAGCACAGATGCTGGGCCAACCCATGACATTCTGGGTTGATGAATCAGGCACAGTGTTAAAGGAGAAAAGCGTTATGGGGCTTACCCTGATCAAATCCAGTGCAGCCATGGCACCTCGAGATATTGAAGGAGGTGGAGGTAGTGATTTTTATGAAATGGCAGCAATAAATGTTAAAGGGAGATTAAGGGAACCTGCTAAACTGATCTATCTGAGCCTTAAGGTGGAGGGCATTGCCGAGGAGCATTTTGATACTACCATTTTGGACAAGGGGAGACAGAGATTCCGCTCAGGCATGATTGAGGTTGTTCAGGAAAAAATACCCATAATGGCTGGATATACTATACCTTTTGAGGACCGTTCCGGGAAAATGAAGCTGTTTCTCAAGCCGGAATTCAACATTGAAAGCGATAATGAGGCTATCACGGGGAAGGCCCGTGATATTGCGGGAAATATAAGGGACCCGTCTTTTGTGGCGAGAAAAATGATGACGTGGGTCTATAAAAATGTGGAAAAAAGACCTGTGATTTCTGTCCCGAGTGCGTTAGAGGTTTTGAAAAACAGGGTGGGGGATTGTAATGAGCATGCCGCGCTGCTTACGGCATTACTCAGGGCTTCGGGAATTCCGGCCAGGGTTTGTGTGGGAATCGTTTATGCAAGAGGGAGGTTTTATTATCATGCCTGGACCGAAGGCTTTCTGGGAAGGTGGATCTCCATGGATGCGGCTCTGAATCAAATGCCCACTGACGCTACCCATATCAAGCTGGTTGAAGGAGGGCTGGACAGACAGGTGGATATTTTAGGCCTTATTGGAAAGTTACAACTAAAGGTGGTTGATTATCGATATGATTAAGTTGATTGATCTCACCAAGGTTTACAAGGGTTTTTGTGCCGTTGATGAAATTAACATCGATGTAAAGGCAGGTGCTATTTTCGGATTCCTTGGACCTAATGGGGCGGGAAAAACCACAACCATCAAAATGATGGCAGGGATTATCAAGCCCACATCAGGACAGATCATCATCAATGGCATGAATTTGGCTGAGAAACCTTCGGCTGTCAAGCAATATGTAGGTTTTATCCCTGACCGGCCCTTTCTATATGAAAAGCTGACCGGTTTTGAATTTCTCCTTCTCATCGCCGGTCTGTATCGCCTGGATCACACACCCTTATTTGACCATCGAATTTCGGAACTGCTGGAACTCTTTGACCTGAGCCACTGGAAGGATGAGTTGATCGAAAGCTATTCCCATGGGATGAAACAGCGCTTAGTTATGTGTGCATCTCTGCTTCACAGGCCCGGGGTTCTTATTGTGGATGAGCCCATGGTGGGCCTGGATCCGAGAGCGGCAAGGCTTGTCAAGGGCATATTCAAAGAACAGGCCAGCAATGGAACCACCATTTTTATGTCTACCCACTCCCTGGAGGTAGCCCAGGAGATATGTGATGAAATCGCCATCATACAGACAGGTCAAATCGTTGCAAAAGGCACTTCAGAGGCATTAAGGCGTATGGCTGGTGTTGACGGTGATTTGGAGCATACCTTTTTGAAATTGACTGAAGGCAAAAGACTCGGACATGAAAAATTTCTATCTGCTCATTAAACCCAGATTTTTTGCCTTTAGAAATCAATTGATCAGTTCAAAGGGTGGAAAAAGGAAACGAATCTTTATCCTTGGCGGGTTGGGATTCGCTTTTTGCTGCGGCATGTTTGTGGTTTCCTCTCGTGTTCTAATGCATTTTCAGTCAGTTGAAGTTATCGGAGATCTTGTGGCGCGTTATCTTCTTTCCATGATTCTCCTGACTTTTTTCTCCCTGCTTATTTTCAGTCACATCATAACAGCGGTCTCTAACCTCTACCTGTCCAAAGATCTTGAATTCTGTCACTCAACTCCTGTTTCCGTTGAAGAGCTTTTTTTGTCGCGATCTTTCTTCACGCTCATGGATAGCTCATGGATGCTCCTGATTTTTGGACTGCCGGTCTTCATGGCTTATGCCTATGTGTATCGTCCTGGTGCAGGTTTCTATTTCACACTCCTTCACATGAATCTGGCCATGATCATTATTGCTGCTGGCGCAGGAATCCTTATTACAATGCTCCTTGTATACGTATTTCCAGCGCAGAGGACAAAAGATATCATCATGTTTATAGCCATATTGATGATCGTGGCCCTTTACTTCCTGTTTCGTTTTTTAAGACCCGAGAGGCTGGCTAATCCTGACTCTTTTTTTAGTATTATGGAATATTTAAGCGCCTTGAAGGCGCCACAGTCACCATATCTTCCCACCCAATGGATTACCGAAACTCTGTGGGACAGCCTGACAGTCCCAGGTGGGAAAAACCACATGTTTGCGGTTACGCTAACCTGGGTCACGGCTTTATCAATGGTGGTTATCAATGTATGGGTTGCACAGGCCGTTTATATTGCCGGCTTTTCCAAATCTCAAGAGGCAAAAAAGAGACACACAGTGGGGACAAAGATCCTTGATGTGTTCGTAAGGTGCATTAAGAAACCATTTGGTGAGGATCTGGGCGCAATCATTGCCAAGGACCTTCGAACTTTTTTTAGGGATAATACCCAATGGTCACAACTGATACTGCTCGGCGCACTTGTGGTCGTATACGTGTACAACTTCAGTGTGTTACCCTTAGATAAGAGCCCGATTAAACTGGATTTCCTTCAAAATGAACTGGCATTTTTAAACATGGGTCTGGCGGGGTTTGTTCTTTCGGCGATTTCGGCTCGCTTTATCTTTACGGCCGTAAGCGCTGAAGGGGAGGCCTATTGGGTTATAAGTTCCTCTCCCATGAGGCTCCGGCAATACCTGTGGGGAAAGTATGTATATTTTTTATTTCCCATGGTCTTTCTCGCTGAGGTTTTGGTTATTGTCACAAACTATCTTCTTGATGTAACGTGTTTTATGATGTTTCTGTCCTCTATTGCCATGTTCTTCATGGTCCTTGGTATAGTGGCTCTGGGGATCGGTTTCGGGGCATTGTATGCCAATTTCAAATATGAAAATATCGCACAACTCTCGGTCGGGTTTGGCGGTGTGCTGTATATGATCGTAAGCTCAATTTTTATCGCAATTGTTATTGTACTCGAGGCGGGTCCGGTCTATATTCTGTTTACGTCCGATGCAAGCGGGACGACGGTTACTGCATTTCAATGGCTTCTAATAATTGCTTCATTTTTGATGGTTGTTTTGATAAATATCTTGGCAATATTCAAACCCATGAAAATGGGCCTGAAGGCGCTTCGAGAGTATGAGGGATGACTAATCCCTTAAAACATCCCTCAGTAGCGGGATGGTCGCCGCTCTACTATGTGTGTTAGATAGTGATTTGTTATGCCCTATGGAATAAAGTTCAAATGACAAAATCCAAATGTCAAATCAAATCCAAAACTCCAATGTCAAAATGTTTTTCAAAACGATCGGTTATTTATCTGTAAATATGCAGGTTGTCAGATTCACAGTTGCTTCAGTTTTCATCAGTTAACCTTGAACCGTGAACCATTGAACTTTGAACTTGATGTAGTTACATATTTTTTAGCATTTGTCATTTGACATTCATTTGAAATTTGGGCTTTGAAATTTGACATTAAGTAAACCTACTAACTACTTAGGTTCATAATTCTATGCCACCCAATGATCATCCGTATGATGCCTACTTCGAGTATGTTGGCAACCTCCACATCCATTCTCGCTATTCTGACGGGGCAGCGGCTGTTCATGAGATCGCCCGCTCAGCAAAGCAGGTAGGTCTTGATTTCATTATCCTCAATGATCATAGCTATATGGCCGAATATCTTCATCTACAAGATGAAGGTTTTTATGATGGTCTTGTGGTTCTTTTGGGCCTGGAGATAGGAGGCAGGTATCATCACTATCTCGCGTATGACATAAAGGAAATGATTAGTGGTCGTTCCTTGGGCCCCCAGGAGGTTATTGATCGGGTGAACGCGCAGGGCGGATTTGGTTTTTTTGCACATCCCTTTGAAAAGGGCATGCCATTTAGTGAAAAGTCTTTGGCCTATACCTGGAATGATCTTTCCGTCAAAGGTTATACGGGCGTCTGCATCTGGAACTTCTCCTCACGCTGGAAAGAGCGCATTAAAACCGTGTTTCACGGGCTGTTTTTCCTCCTTTTTAAATCTCAGTTCCTGAAACCACCCAGCCGAAAAACTCTTTCCTTCTGGGACAAGTTGTGTCAGCAAAAAAAAACAGCAGGAATCGGTGGTTCAGATGCCCACGGATCTTTATTTAAGTGGCATGGGATCCGGCTGAAACCTCTTTCCTATGAGTACCTGTTGAATTCTATTAATGTCCATATTCTGTTGTATAAGCCCCTTTCCGAGGATTTTGCAGAGGCAAAGGCAGCAATATATGAGGCATTGAGACAGGGACGGGCATTTATTGTCCATGAAAATCTGGCGTCGGCCAGAGGTTTCAAGTACTATTATGTTTCAGATGAGGGATGGAACTTGACCATGGGCGAAGAAAGGCCATTCCAGACCGGCACCCTGTTCATTAAAATACCCAAAGAAGGTGAGATCAGACTTATCAGAGATGGGACTGTTGAGAGACGCTGGCGTGGGAACCAAGTATCTTTCAGAGTAAAACAAAAAGGCGTTTATCGTGTGGAGGTCTATTGTCATCTCTCTGTTTTTGGCTGGAGACCCTGGATTTTTTCAAATCCGATCTATCTGAGATAACTCAAGCACTGCCGCAATCCCAAGCCCGCCTCCACCACAAATAGTTTCCAATCCATATGCGAAACCGCGCCTTTTCATCTCATGGAGTAAGGTCACCAATCTCATGGCGCCGGTAGCGCCTATGGGATGCCCAAGAGAAATGCCGGAACCATTGACGTTGATCTTTTTATTAAAATCCTCCTTTTTAATCCCCATCATCCTGGCATCGGCCAGTGCCTGTACAGCAAATGCCTCCTGTATCTCAATAAGGTCTATCTGATCAATGGTGAGCTCAGCCTTCTTGAGGGTTTTGTCCACGGACGCAGGTACGGCGGGATAGGTGAGTGTCGGGTCAGCTCCGGCGACAGCACAGGACCTGAAATAGGCAATGGGTTCAACATCCAGTTCCTTTGCTTTTTCCTCGGTCATTAATACCACCGCGGCTGCGCCATCGTTCTCGGTGGATGAATTTCCAGCAGTACACACCCCGTCGGAATATACAGCCGGTAATCTGGCAAGTTTTTCAAGGGTAGTATCTCTTCGAGGTGTTTCGTCGGCTTCAAATATCAATGCTTCCCCTTTTTTTTGCGGGATCGGCACAGGGACAATTTCTTCGCTGAATTTCCCCGCATCTATTGCAGCAATAGCTTTCTCGTGGCTTCGAAAGGCCCATTCATCAGCTTCCTGGCGTGTGATGTGTTCGTTCTTTGCTGCCTTCTCGGCCCAGGTCATCATGGAATTGAGTTCACCGAACCTGTCGACAGGCTGGGACATGACTCTCGCACGCTGTATCCTGTCATAAACGGGGATTCCCCACATGGAAAGGGCTCCGTGTCCTTTTGGCATGAAACCCCATTTCTCATCTATTTTTCCGCCCAGGCCCCACCTTATGTGGCCCGGCACGTATAGTTCTGCCTGGCTCATACTGTCCATTCCGCCGGCAACGATAATGTCTGCGTTGTCGGTCTGGATTTTCATTACACCGAAAAAAATGGCGTCCAGACCTGAGCAGCAACGACGGTCCAGTGTTACTCCCGGTACTTCATTTGGCCACCCGGCCTCAAGAAGCGCCATGCGGGCGCCATTTGCGCATTCGCCATTTTGGTAAGATTGCGCCATGATTACGTCATCTACTTGTGCAGGCTTGGTTTTTGCCCTTTTTACTGCTTCATTAAGAACCAAGCTGGCCAATTTGTATACCGGAATATCCCGTAGGGATCCGCCAAATCTTCCGATAGGGGTGCGAACCCCGCTTACAATAGCTACATTTTTCAATTTTAATCTCCTTTGTCTAAATGGGTTTGCAGAAAAAGATAATGACATCTACCTAAACCGTGTCAGGAAGATCACTTCAAAGGCATCCGTCTTTTAAAAGTTCCTGCCAGAAAATCAAATTGGAGTCAAGTTGTATACAGGCTATTACGTACATCTTTTTTCGCCTTTGGGCCAAGGGTTCTTTTCATAAAACCCTCTCTATTATAGCGGCTTTTTCCGTAATTTCTCAAAAAGTTCAGGAAGATAAAGGGTAGATTCTCAAAAAACCGGGGTTTGTTTCCCGTAGGGTGGGGTTTTATACCCCGCCAATAACGGTGGCATATAAAATGCCGCCCTACACCAGCGCATTTGCCCCAAATTTTTGAGATGTTAAGATAAAGAGACCCGCATGGCTCAATATCTTCCCGTACTTTTTGAGAACTTACAAAATGACAAGGTAAATCTTTGCTTATTGTGAAGAAAAGTTTAGGGAATGCATCGCCGCATGTCAAAACTAATCAGGGTTTAATCTGGAACATATGATATGGACACCATATATCTGTAAATTGGGGAGGAATGGCGGTCAGTAAAAAAGTAACAAAACCTTATTCGATTAATTGCAACCAATTTTCGCGTGCAATGGTTTCTCCCATTTCGACCGATAATCCATGTCAGCGAGCTCATTTCCAATCGCCTTTATCCCCGGTTCAGAGTAGAAAACCCGGTGGCTTCTCCTTGTAATTGTTCGTCTCCCAAGATACAAATCCGATAGCATGACTTTAGAAAAGCAACTAACCATTTAATAATGGCACGAGGGTTACCAATTTTACTATTTGCGGAAAATTTTTACCTTATCCTCTTTCGTTTGAGACCTTTTACATTGACAAAAAACTATCTTTCAGATAAAAACTTCATGCCATTGAGAAAGGTGGGAAATCGTAATAAATATGTAAAAAAGCAAGGTCAAAATAAGGGTTTTTCGGCATTTTTTACATAATAATTCAAATAAACCAATACATTCAAATGCCTGGGTGGCGGAATTGGTAGACGCAAGGGACTTAAAATCCCTCGGGATTTATTCCTGTACGAGTTCGATTCTCGTCCCAGGCACCAGAAATAAAAAGGACTTAAGGCAGGAACCTTAAGTCCTTTTTTTTTACGACCGCGGTCTTTTGATTGTTTACTGATCAAACATCATTTTTCCATACAGATGGAATCTCCAGACCGCTCGGAAGCTCCTCAGCCCTTGCCTGTGTTCGCCATACTATCTCAACTATTTTACGAACGCGGTCAACGACGGGTTTTGCCTCTCTGCCTAAATTAGCCTTGGCAATTCCTGCTTCTCCAATCAGGCCCCAGAATTGATCCAGATCTCCTATTTTTTTATACGAGTCATCCTGCAGTTTCTTGAGACGCTTCAAAAGCCTGGACTTATAACCTTGATCAAATTCGTCGCTTCCTGCAACAAACTTCCCGATTCCGTCTATCATGGCCTCTATCTTCTTCAAATCTCCTTTAGAAAATTCGTAGGCAAATATGCCACCGAATTTTGTGCTAAAATGAAATTTTGTGCTTTCAAGGAGGCTGTGGGCCTTGTTTTTCTCAAGCTTTGTTATCTCGCGGCCAAGATCAAAAAAGGCCTGTCGGATAATCAAAATGCTGTCCATTTTACTTTCTGTCAATTCCGGAAAAGTAATATCCAGTTCTTTGGCGCTGGCAAAGGCCTGTAACAGGCCATATGCTTTAAGATATGCATTATAGTATGCCTCAACTGAATGCTCTTTCTGACTTATAGCTTCGTCCGAAACGTCAAACTTTGCCTTGATCTTTTGCGCCGCAGGCAGGACTTCTTCCGGAAGTTTATCAACAAACGCATCATCAAACATACTCAGAATCCTTTATTTCAGATTTTTATATTTGTTTCAGTCAAAGATGTAGATTATACTAATTTTCAGGCCTCGTTGCATGGTTAAGTAGCTGAGTTGCCCGCCCTGGTGCGATGTAACTTAAAGACGGTGATATCACCTAATGGCTCAAGATTAAGGTTAAGTTGTTGTCATGATGATCATATCCACTATGGGATAAATGCAAAAGGAATGCCATTTAGCTGATTCACATAACCAGAGTCTAACCTATTGATTATGCGTTGTATTTAGGCGTTATATCAAGAAGGGTAAGAGGGCAGAAGGTCAATTCGGATGGGTCATAACGGGTTGTTTAGTGCATTTTGTGTCAGTTTTTTGTTGCCTGGCAGATCTTGTGATTGTATTGAATTTTTGTTACTATTCAAGAAACTCTTTTTAGACAGGATAACCCCGCGCATGGCGGGGTTATCCTGTCAAATAAATACATGAGTTACCATTAGAAACTAAAAGCTGTAATAACAAAATAGCGGTGGATTGCCATGGACGATAAACCATACGAGATCGATTACGAATTCAGTTTTGAGGATGGGAGGAAAAAGCTGTTCCGGACCATGCTCGACCCTGAAACCATAACCATTATCAGGTCGGAACTGAAAAATAAGCCTGAGTGGACAAAGCTGGAATACGAGCAATGCAAGTGCTGTCCTCTCAAAAAAAAGGAGCATCCCTACTGTCCCATTGCCTTGAATATCGAGGAAGTGGTTGATGAGTTCAAGGATATGTTCTCTTATGATGACTGTGTTGTGCGCTGTACCACACCTGAGAGAACTTATGTCAAAAAAACCTCCATTATGGAGGGCCTTTCTTCTATTTTTGGGATCATTATGGCCACGAGCAACTGCCCGGTGATGGAAGTTTTCAAGCCGATGGCCCGTTTTCACCTACCGTTTTGTACGGCGCAGGAGACGGTGATGCGATCTACTTCCATGTATCTCCTGCGACAGTACTTTGAGCATAAGAATGATAAGCCCCCGGATTTGGACCTGCAGTTACTCGACGCGCACTACGAGAGAGTTAAGGCGGTGAATGAGGGATTCATGGCACGCATCAGCAATCTGGTGGAGAAGGATGCGGACAAAAATGCGATCAATATACTCAACTCCTATGCCCAGATGCTGTCCATGCAGATCTATTACAGCTTGAACTCCCTTGAGTATCTGTTTACACCCCATTCATAATTACACTTCGTACTTGTCAAACTGGTCCTTTGTTTTGTAAAATCGAATTTCTTCTTTGAAACATAAGAGGTAAAACCATCAAGAAGGAGAAGCAAAATGCTGCATATCGAGGATTTACAGGTTGAGCTTGGGGAAAAGGTCATTCTTAAGCACATTGATCTTGATATCAAGATAGGGGAGACTCACGCCCTTTTTGGCCCAAACGGCTCAGGGAAAACATCCCTTCTTATGACCATTATGGGTTATCCCCAATACAAGGTAGTTAGAGGGAAGATATTTTTTAAGGACGTAGACATTACGGAACTTCCCATTAATGAACGGGCACAGCTCGGCATAGGCATGTCGTACCAGCGCCCCCCCACAATTGATGGCCTGAAGACACGGCAGATAGTGCAAATTTGTGGAAAAGACAAAGTGGATGTAGAGGCATTGGCAGGCAGGGTTAATTTCCTTGATTTTATGGAAAGGGACGTGAATGCCGGTTTTTCCGGGGGAGAGATCAAACGATCAGAACTGCTCCAGCTTATGGCACAAGATGCTGATTTGATGCTCTTTGACGAGCCTGAATCAGGCGTTGACATTGAAAACATTGCCCTTGTTGGCGAGACTATCGCTGGTCTGCTTCAACGGAATGGAGAACAGTATGAGCAAAAGATAAAAACCAAGATGCAGCGAAAGATAGAGCGCACTAAAATGGGTCTCATCATAACCCATACCGGGTATATTCTGGACTATGTGGCTGCGGACAAAGGGCAGGTCCTCTTTGACGGTATGTTGAGCTGTGTGAGTAATCCGGTTGAAATTCTAAAATGTATCGGAAAAACTGGGTATGAGGAGTGTGTAAGATGCATAGTATAGACGAGTTAAAGGAAAGAGCGGAAAAGGCCTCAGGAAAAAAGGCATTAATCGGGCCCGATATAAATCTGGATGAATTTGAAAAGGCGCCGGTGCCCCACAAATACCTTGCCGACGAAGACCTTTGCGCACTTCCTGAAGAAGAAGAGCAGGAATTGATTATGGCCGGGATGGACATAACCCAGAAAGAACGGGGTGGGACCTATTTCCAGAAAGATACTACAGTGGTCCATTGCGGTACAAAGCAGGAGGGCGTTGAGGTAATCCCAATACGGCGGGCACTGGAAGAGCATGAATGGATCCGGGACTACTACTGGAAACTTGTCAAGGTGGATACGGACAAATATACCGCCGCGGCAGAATTGGACCTCCATGATGGTTATGTTATTCGTGCCCTGCCAGGGAGCAAAAGCGTTTATCCTGTTCAGGCCTGCCTTTATCTGGAAAAAGAGGGCCTACAGCAGACTGTCCATAATATCATCATTGCGGAAGAGGACTCGGAGCTTCATATTATAACGGGATGTGCCACTTCACCTCACCTCAAAAAGGGCGCACATGTTGGAATATCTGAGTTTTTTGTGAAAAAAAATGCAAAATTGAGTTTCACAATGATCCACAATTGGGCGGAAGATATGGTAGTGCGTCCGCGTTCGGTAGCCCGGGTGGAAGCCGGGGGGCTGTTCCTGAACAACTATATTTGCATGAAACCCGTCAAATCCCTCCAGATGTATCCCGTTACACATCTGGCCGGAGAAGATGCTGTTGCACGTTTTTACAGTATTATCGTGGGGAGCCCAGGCTCCGAATACGATATCGGAGGTCGAATCTTTCTGAAAAAACCCGGAACCCGGGCTGAAATTGTGACCAGAACCATCAGTAATGGGGGAGATATTATCGCAAGGGGACATCTGATAGGTGAAGTGGCAGGTATCAAAGCCCACTTAGAGTGCAAGGGACTTATTTTGAATGGGGGTATAATGCGGGCAATCCCGGAATTGGAAGGATATGTCGATGGTGTGGAGATGTCCCATGAAGCGGCAGTTGGAAAGATAGCTCAGGAAGAGATCTCCTATCTGATGTCAAGGGGCCTTGATGAAGACGATCGTGGTTTTCTGAATGTGGATATTCCAGGGCTGCCAGAACAATTGAAGGCTGAGATCGACCGGGCTATTGAAGCAAGTGACAAAGATATGATGTGAAAAACTAGGTGTCTGTATAGGCTAAGATCTTAAAATTTATGTCAAGTTTCAATATATTGTGGTGCAAATAATGTAAAGATACTGGATACTGGTCTCTGGATACTTGTTGTAGCGAAGCGGAAATACCGTCTTTAGCGGGAATGGAATAAGGAATGTTTTTTCTTTATCGAGCATCGAGCATCGAGCAACCAGCATCTCTACGCTACGAGCTATATAAGTATTCTAACGCCATAAACTGGTCGGTTTGAGGCCTTGGCTTCGCTAGAAGTTGATACCTGAAAAAAGATGAGGTTGATACCTGAAAAAAGATGAGCCAGATACTTCATGGGACCGATCAGGACTCGAGATAATATGCCTGTATGGGCAAAATTATCCAAGATTACGATGCCGAGAATAATCATAGCTCCGTAACGACCAAACTCCCTGTATTTTTGCGCAGCGCGCAGAGGCAGGAGGTTCTCCAGGACGTGTGAACCATCAAGTGGGGGGATCGGCACGAGGTTAAACAAACCGAG
>MVDB01000043.1 GCA_002050025.1 Desulfobacteraceae bacterium 4484_190.2 | reverse complement strand
GATTCTAAACCGGCGTCAGCAGCAGACCAACCCTTAAATCCCCACATCTCCCTGGCCTTTTTCCACATATATGAACCATTTGATGGCGCGCTTGCGGTCGGAAGGCCCCATTTTTCCTTGATCATGCGGTTGGCTACACTACAGAAGGCCGTGGCAGGGCCGTTCATTACCGAAGTATCTACAAAAATACTTTCAAATTTGGCCCCGACCTTATCAATGGCATCTAAAAGCTTTTGGGTTCCGGCAATCCTGCCGGAAGGCATTTGATCTGCCATGTCAAAGGCAACAAGCAAGACATGTTTCACACCGATCTGGGAGATCTCACGTATCTCCGTCTCAATATCTTCTTCCCAGACCGTAATACTGTTATAGAACATGCGGTCCAAAAGACCTTTTTCCGCACAATAGGCCGCTCCCTCTAACTTGGGTTTCATTTGCCATGCATCAATGCAAAAAGGCATGTCGCTTACAGATGTTACAAAATCCACGTACCGCTCGAACTCCTTGCCGGTATTGGCCACAATGTCAGCCATGCCAGGAACCCCGCTCTCTTCCCATAGTTTATCCTGAGTCTTTAAAAGCTCTTCTGCCCTTTTTTCGTCAAAACCTTCCTTGCGTTTTCCTTCAAAAACCCTATCCCCTTTTTGGAAGATGGAAGAACAGACTACCGTAGGGTACTGGCCGGGCTGGCCCCCGAACTTGACGCCCCCAATCTCACAAATCTTTTGTGCAGTTTCAAATGTGAACATGTAGTAACCCCCGCTGATTGTTAAAAGGACAGTTTTCTCTTAACTTAACGAAAACATTAGTTTAAAATCAAAAGTTAAGCCTAACTCCAAATATTTTATAGATTAGATGTAAGGCAATTGCAATCGTCCAAGGGATGATTTTTCTTCGACTTTAGACTATTTTCAGGTCTCCATTGGCTTAGGCCCGGGCTGGCCTTGGTGTAATGGCCTGAAGGCATATTTCGAGGAAGATGTTATAACTAGTGCCCGACCGAAAACTGTTATTTTTCCCAATCTCTGCGTCAGGCTCAAATTATAATCCTCGAAATACTTAATGTATTCCTGTGGTTATAATTTTCGCCTTCCTTGATCTTGGAAAAAATTCCTAGTTTTCGTTCACACACTAACTATGACTGGATGTCCACTATTCCGATGCGTATGGCAAACTGAACCAACTGTGAGATGTTCTCTATTCGAAGCTTATCCATGATTTTCGAGCGGTGGGTCTTGACTGTACTCGGGCTTATGCAGAGGATGTCCGAGATTTCCCGTGTCGAATGTCCCTCGGCAATCATTTGAAATACCTCGCGCTCCCGATTGGAAAGGGTACTGTAAAGATCTTCCCTGAAGGACTTTTTCTTAGTGGAAACGTAATCCTCTATGATAAGTCGTGAAACCGGAGGACTCATATAGGTATCGCCGTTCATGGCAGCTTGTATAGCCTTTATGATGTCGCTACCCGTGGAGTCCTTAAGCAGGTATCCGGAGACCCCAAGGCTGAAAAGCTCCCTGATATAGCGATCATGACAATGCATGGAAAGTATAATTACCTTGGTCTGGGGCATGGCCTTTTTGATCTGCCGGGTCGCTTCTATGCCGTTTAGCATGGGCATCGAGATATCCATTATAACCACGTCCGGTTTCAGCCTTTCTACCTTGCTGACCACTTCTCGCCCATTTCCAGCCTCTCCAACCACATTGAATCCAGGCTCTCCTTCCAATAGCATGGCAAGTCCCTGTCGAACGATTGTGTGATCGTCCGCCAAAATGATTGTGATACCCCTGTCAGTCATGAGTCTCCTCCACGAGGGGAATTTTTATCCGGATTCGGGTTCCTTCGCCGGGCGAGGCACGGAGAGAGAAATTCCCTCCCAACATGGCCGCCCGTTCTTTCATGGACAACAGTCCAAGGCCGTGTTTGGGTTGATCAAATTCACCTGATATGAATCCTATCCCGTCATCTTCGGCTAAAAAAATGATTTGGGGATAGCCCTTTATAATTGAAAGTCTGAAATGCTTTGCACGGGAATGCTTCAACGCGTTTGTGAGTGCTTCCTGCGAGAGGCGGTAAAGGACGGTTTCAATAGCCGGATCCATACGGTCCTCGAAACCCACCATTTTGAAATCTATATCCAGTCCGCTGTGTTTGGAGACAGAGGACAGATATGATTCCAGGGCAGGTTCCAGTCCAAGGTCGGTTAAAAGGGCAGGGTGCAGGCTGTATGACATCCGGCGCACTTCCTGATATGTGCGGTTGATCTGTTTCTTTGCATCCGCGATAAGCTTTTTCACATTATCGCCTTCTGTGGATAGCCCTTTCTCAATGGTCTCTAATGTAAAATTGATCCCGGTGAGGGCCTGGCCTGCCTCGTCATGTAACTCCCGGGCGATCCGTCTTCTTTCTTCCTCCTGTGAATGAAACAACTTAGCTGTCAGCATTTTGAGATCTTCTCGATTTTCACGAACGGCCTGAAGCAGACGAGCATTTTCAATGGCACCCCCTAAGAAGTTTCCCAGAGAACCCAGCAGGTGATAGTCCTGACCTGTGGTGAGGTCTCTATTGGGCGGGACTACGAACGAAAGAAAACCGGAAGCCTTTTTTTTCGCAGTAATCAGAAAACAGGTAAGATCTGCGCAATTGCCTGAGTCCCCGTCTTTTAGGGTAGCCTTGAAGGGGGGAAAAATAGGTTCGGGATCGAGGGTGAGGTTACTTTTAAGCAGCGCACTCATGAGGCGTTCATCATTTAGCAGTATTAGGGGAGTGTGAGTTCCATCACCATCGGTCAGGCCTTTCTGCACCCTGAGCGAGAAGGCTGGTTTGTCGTGATCTATCAAAATGATGGCCCCCGAGCTAAGTTTCAACACTTCAAGGACCTTTTTCAGTGCGGTCTCGAGGATTTCATCCAGGTCCTGGGCTTTGTTCATGGCAAAGGCAACCGAATTCAAGAGCCACAATTCCCAGTGCCGTTTTCGAAAGCTCCGGATAGCGTCCATGCGAGCCGTAATATCTTTGGCAATGCTCTCGTATCCGGTAATCTCACCGTCCTTCCCTTTAGTCGCGGTGCCGCTGAGCAGACAGTGGAGGCGGGTCCCGTCTTTTTTCCTGACACCCGCCTCAAAATCTTTAAAAAAACCATCCCTGCGGATCTGTTTCTGGAACACCTGCCAGTGTTTCGGGTTTTCGTATATCTCTTCCACGGATTGCAGTTCAAGCAACTCCTGCTTGCTTTCATATCCAAGCAGATCCACGCCGGCCTGGTTTACGTCTTTTATGGCGCCACCCTTGGAGATAATCAGGATCATGTCTTTGGAGCCTTCAAAGATACGTCGATACTTCCGCTCGGAGAGCCTGAGGTCATTTTCAAGGTGTTTTCTATCTGAGATATCAATAAAAATCTCGACGCCGCCGACTACGCTGTCATGCGGTCCCCTCAGCCTGGAAAAGCTGCAAATAATAGGGATTTTTTTTCCATCTGGCCTGGCTACGGTAACCTCCCGGTTGTAGACTTCCTTTTCCGCCCACTCCGTACGTTTTAACGGGCAGTCGGTGTCACAGGCAGGACTATTAAATACTTGCCTGCACTTCATGCCGATGGCATGAGAGACTGACAGGCCGGTAATCTGTTCGGCTGCGGCATTAAAGTAGGTGATTGTGCCGTCTATATCCATTGTAAAAAGGCCATCCGGCAGGTTGTTCAATATTTGCAGAACATCCTGTGCTTCTTGAAAGTCCTGTTTGCGTTTGTCCTGGATAAAATGCGACAATTACGTTTCTCTCTCGTTGGGGGGTAAACGGTTTATTTATTTCAAACAATCAAAATATTACCTTTTTTGAAAGAAAACTGCAAGAGGGGAGGAGGAGCGTCGGCAACCGAGTGGTTGCGAAGGCCGATATTAAAATTTTTCTAACAGATGCCTGATGCAGGCATTTCGGAAAGTCGGAGGAGTGCAAAAAATGATCATTTCATGGCGGGCGTTGGTTGTGAGGCCAGAACTGGGAAAAATAGGCCCCGTTTTAAGCGGGGCCTATGGGTTTCACCGGCACAATTCATTGCCAAGTTCCATGAACCAGTCTACCTTTTCTGGTGGGCCGACACCCGGGACCTCGCAGCCGGACGCGAGAATATATCCGCTGTCCTTTGAGACTGCATTCAGGCAATTCTGCATGGCCTGTTTCATCTCTTCCTTGCTTCCCGAAAAGAAGAGATTGGTGTTGACGTTGCCAATGAGCACGGCCTTGCCCTTTGTTACCTCTGCCGCCTTTGCCAGATCCGAGGGTGCATCAATACTGATATTCGTGACGCCTGTATTCACCATGTCCTCAAGGATGGGGTCCGTATATCCACATATATGGAGGCCGAGACCGGCTTTTCTTTCCTTAAAATAATCCACAATTCGCTTGTGATGAGGAAAGATAAATTCCCGGTACATCTTGGGGGAAATGAGGCTGCAGGACGCGGGAGCTTCTGAATAGCTCAGTCCCACCTTGAGGGGTTGGATGGCCTCCATGAAGGAAATGGCGACCTGGGAACAAAACTCCATTAGTTCGTGAACATAATCCGGGTCTTTTATGGCATCCCTGATCAATTCGGTGGCCCCGCGGAGGCCGATGGCGGTCGTCCATGGCCCTGCCACTACCGCGGACACAATGGAATCGGTGATGATTTTCTTGGTTTCCTCCAGGATCTCCAGGTAAACGGGCATACGGCCGTCTTTGGTGGGATCTGGAACCTGCAGGCTGCTGAGCTTCCCCTTATCCTCAAGGGCGTATTTAATGGAAATGCACATGCTGTCTTCCGGGAACTTAAGTTCGTTACCCATGGCCTCAACGTCCATGAGCAGGTCACCCTGCATGACTATGATATCCGGTTTGTAGCGCTCATATGCGGCCACCTGGGCCTTCACAAAGATCTTCGGATCGAGCAAAAACTCCCGAATAGAGGCCCCGACGAGCTGGGCATTGCACTGACCCATGATTGGATAGACCGGAATCCTGTCAACAGGGACTTCCTTGTCTGTAAATGTCTTCTTAAAGGCGGCCGAGACACGCTTTCTTCCAGTATATGATTCCATTTAAAAGACTCCCCGTTCCAAAATATCCATTTTTTCTCAGGAAGGATACTTTCTCCTTCCCGAGTCTCAGGTTGCCTTCTCAGTCGTTCTTCTTTTCCCGGTCTTTGATGTTCAGGGTCCTTTTCACCAGGTCCTTTTCATGGTCATAATTGATGACCCTCTGTAACATTATTTTCTGTGCCATGACCGGCCCTGCCCCATGCCAGGTCCCCACACCATGGAGCCCCGCAGTCCAGTTTTGCAACAGTTTGTGAACCTTCATGATGTTTTTCGTGGGTTCATCAGAACCAAAGCTGTAAAACTCCTCGACGTAATCCTTGACTTCAGGATTGTCCAGCTCCTTGATAGACGGCATGGTGACAAGCAGCCCGCCGCCAATATCACCGGCTAAGGCCATGACCCGCCAGAAGGCATTGCACACATTGAGCTTGGATACGTTACCCATCAATTCGTCAGGCAAAAAGACGCCCGAGCCTTCTGGCTCTTCAGCGCCTTTCTGGGCTGCAGCAAGACCGCATGCCCTGCTTGTCTCCCTTAAAACTACCATCTCGGCCAATTCTTCGTTGATGTGAGTGGCCTTCTCCAGACCCTTGTATTCCTGGATCAGCTTTGAGGCCCCTATGATCTGGTTCATAAAACCCACCTTGCAGGTGCCGCCGCAGGTCATACGATGGGTCTTGGCAAAACGGGTCACGAGTTTAACCGAATATTTGTACTCGCCGCAGTGAAATACCCTGTCCCAGGGGACAAAAACATCATCAAAGATAACCATGGAGGTCTCACGCTCGCCATAAAGTGGATTTCCCAACTCCTCGGGATCATCGGCCATATCCCTTTCAGCGGAGAAGGGTGTGTACTGGCATACAAAGGTAATACCCTTGGCGTCCACGGGCGTGGCAAATGCCACGGCATAGTCTTCTTCTCCCTTGAAATGAGCAGCCTGGGGCATTACCACCATTTCGTGGCTGGCATAGGCCCCGCTGATATTGATCTTGGCCCCTCGAACCACAATGCCGTCATCATTTTTGTCAACTATTTTCAGAGATAGATAAGGATCCTTCCAATCCAAGGTTTTTTTGCTCCGGCTTCCCCTCGGCTCGGTCAGGGCGCCGGCCACGGAAAGGTCCTTGGTCTGAACCATCTTCAGGTATTCCAGAAACCGGGGATTGTATTCCGTGCCTAAATCCCTGTCCATCTCCCATGTAGTAGCGGCCAGGGAGTGAAAGGAGTCATACCCCACACAGCGATATATACAGGTCCCTAACATTTCTGCGGTGAAGGTCCCTGCGTTGGCCTTTTTAACCAGGTCCTCATTACTGGCGCTCACATAGGTGTAACGGTTCACCACATCATCTATAAGCGGCGAGTAACATGTCATAATATCTTTATATCTGGGGTCAAGGGCCCACTCATAGCTGGCCTTATTCGCTTCAACAACTGTACGGGTGTTTTTGTTTTCAAGGACACTTTCTATCCTTTTCCCGTTCATAAAAACCCTTGGTTTAACGTCTTTTAAGCTCTCTTCAAATTGCTCCGGTGTCATTAACGCCATTTTTTTTAGTCCTCCTTATTTAGTGTCTGAACGAAAACTAGGAATTTTTTCCAAGATCAAGGAAGGCGAAAATTATAACCACAGGAATACATTGAGTATTTCGAGGATTATAATTTGAGCCTGACGTAGAGATTGGGAAAAATAACAGTTTTCGGTCGGGCACTATTTAGATGATTTAAAACCCCAAATACCTATACAACCTCAAAGACTCTTGAATAATTAACTCTTAAAATTCCACCAGGATTCTCATGCTCTGCGAATTACCCGGGTCAAACCGATTTAATCTTTTGTAAAAAGGTATAGATGATCGGCCTTGGGAAGTCAAATATTTTTTGCAGAAAGAGCATTGAAAAAAGCGCTATACTATGGTGTGATGAGACGACAACAAATGAGTGAATCAACCTTGACTATATGGAGACATATCTATAAATTAAAACAAGGTGAAGGGCGTTATTTGAATGGATGAAAAATGTAGGAGGAACAGTAATAATGGCCAGTGATGATCTTTTGAAAGGGAAAAAAATACTTGTGGTGGATGATGAACTTGATATCCTGGACACTTTAGTGGACATGCTCGATCAGTGTGATGTTGAAACCGCATCTAGCTTTGAATCGGCCAAAGAACTCCTGGAGACTAAAGTTTATGATGCAACTATATTGGATATTATGGGTGTCAGAGGATTTGATTTATTAAACATTGCAACGAGGAAAAAAATTCCTGCATTAATGCTTACCGCCCACGGCCTGAATCCCGATAATTTAGTGGGTTCAATCAAACTGGGTGCCAAATCATATATTCCCAAGGATAAGATCGGTGACTTATCCCTTTATCTCAAGGACTTGTTCCGGGCACAGGAAAGGGGGATAGATAAATCAGGGCACTGGTTCGCCCGTTTGAGCGATTTTTTTGATGCACGATTCGGGCATGGGTGGAAGAACAAGGACAAAAAATTCTGGAAAGAATTCGACGACACCTACAAGGTCTCAAAAGATGAGCTTGAGAAACTCCTGTAGACGTTAGTACTACGTTAGCGATAAAATTCTGCTCAAAACGTACAGAAAATTAGAATTAAAATCAGAACTCAAAAAAGTGTGAAGTGTCTAAAGTGAACTTTAGTGCACTTATAACTTTTCCGGTTTATCCGGCTTAGGGTTTAACCCAACTTATTCTGGAGGTTGATATGGGAGAGCAGAGACAAACAGCCCTGGTAACAGGGGCAAGCAGTGGAATGGGCCGAGAGACGGCGATAAAACTCGCAGGAAGCGGTTTCACTGTTATAGCAGCGGCCAGACGGATGAATCGACTTAAAGAACTGGCTGATCAAGTTCAGGGAATCGTTCCCAAACAGGTAGATCTTGCCGATCCAGAAGATGTTGAGAGGTTCTGCGGCTACGTTTCAGAACTCGAAGACCCCTTGTCAGTACTCGTAAACAATGCCGGCTACAGTATTCGAGGAGCTATCGAAGATGTATCATTGGGGAGTATGAAACGTCTTTTTGAGGTTAACCTGTTCTCCCTTGTCCGTGTCACTCAGGCCTGTCTACCCAATATGCGCAGTCAAAGACAAGGAACCATTGTTAATTTGAGTTCGATAGTCGGGAAATTTCCGTTTCCCATGAGCTCGGTTTATGCTGCAAGCAAATATGCAGTGGAAGCGATTAGCGACGCATTGCGTGTGGAGCTACGGCCTTTTGGGATCAGGGTGGTGGCGATCCGCCCGGGTCCGATTGCAACGGAGTTCAACGATGTGGCCAATGAAATGACCGGAGACCTTATGGCTCGAGCAGATCCCGATTATAAGCCGTTATATCAGGCCGCCGGGGCAGGCATGGGCAAGTTGTTTGAAGGTGTTACCGTGCCGGGACCCGAATTGATCACTAACATCATCCTGGACGCTATTCTATCGGATTCTCCAAGAGCGGTGTATTCTGCAGGACCCTTCAGTGAAGAGTTTCTGGGGCAGCGCGCCAAACTTGATGATGACGCATTTTATGACTTCTTGACCGAGAAGACCGGGCTGATGGGACTGAAGGTCTGAATTCAGGAAGGGGCCTTGATTGGGTATCGGTGAGGATAAAGGATGAAAGGAGAGGACCATGGCATTAATGACAAAAGAGCAATATCTATCGAGCCTGAGGGCGCTTGATCACCGAGTGTTTATTCAAGGAGACGCGGTTCAGAGCGTGCCGGATCACCCCATATCAAAACCACCTGCCATGGCAATGGCCGAGACTTATCAACAGGCTGACCAGGAGGATATGAAACCACTGTTCACTGCACAGTCTCATCTCACAGGTGAAACAATAAACCGTTTTACGCATATTCAGCACAATATTGACGATCTTGTAAAAAAAATCCTTATGCTGAGAGAAATGGGCAGAAAGACTGCTTGCTGTTTCCAGCGCTGTGCGGGCCTGGATTGTATGAATACCGTATATGCCATAACCTATGATCTGGATCAGGAATTCGGAACCCGGTATCATGACCGTTTTGTGGATTTTATGAAATATATCCAGTCAAATGATCTCGTACCCGCTGCGTGTATGACAGACACAAAAGGAGACCGAAGCCTGCCGCCGTCAAAACAGGAGGACCCGGACCAGTACATGCATATTGTGGAAGAGAAAAAGGATGGCATAGTGGTTCGAGGAGCAAAACTGCATACTACCGGTGCAGTGAATTCACATGAGCTGCTCGTGGTTCCCACAAGGGCTTTGAGGGAGGAGGACAAGGAGTATGCTGTCTCCTTTGCCGTGCCTGCTGATACCAGAGGGGTCACATTCATATATGGACGTCAGCCATCTGATACGAGGCGCCAGGAAGATGGCCGACCAGACGTGGGTAACCTCTATTTCGGTGGCTGTGAGGCCATGGTGGTTTTTGACGATGTTTTTGTGCCGGAAGAAAGGATATTCATGAAAGGGGAATATGCTATGGCCGGGCGGCTGGTGGAGCTTTTTGCGGCTCACCATAGGGCCAGTTATGGCGGGTGTAAGGTGGGTGTAGGTGATGTACTTATTGGGGCAACGGCGGCCATTGCTGAGGCTCACGGCACTGAAAAAACTTCTCATATCAAGGATAAAATAGCAGAGATGATCCATCTTAATGAGACACTGCATGCGGGAGCGTTGGCCAGTACCGGCAAGGGTTATCCCACACCAAGCGGCGCTTATGCGGTGGACCCCCTCCTGGCCAATGTATGCAAACTCAATATCACCCGTTTTCCCTTTGAAATATCCCGTTTGGCCCAGGACATAGCCGGTGGTATCCTGGTCACCATGCCTTCGCTCAAAGATCAAAAAAAC
>MVDB01000219.1 GCA_002050025.1 Desulfobacteraceae bacterium 4484_190.2 | reverse complement strand
ACCTCTCTGCTGATCACCATGGGAGTCCTGATGGTCATTCTTTTTTCAGGGCTGTCCGGGTCATTCAAGGCCATGATGATCGGCCAGATTACCGATGCCAACCTTTCCCAGATACAGATTCATAAAAAAGGGTATGTCTCGTCCATGGATTCAATCCCTTTGAATCTCAACCTGAATAGTAAGGGATACGCCAAAATCGAAGATGTTTTAAAAAATAATCCTTCTGTTGATGCCTGGGCGTCAAGGATAAAGCTCGGCGCTATGCTGAGTAACTATTCAGAGACCACCAACATCCGGCTTAACGCCATTGATCCGGAAAAAGAGGTGAAGGTGTGTCCTGCCGTTGGGGACCGGATGACATTCGGGGAGAAAGAACCGCGGAAGAAACTCATCAAACCGGGCGAGGTCATTATACCGGACAAACTGGCCAAGGGCATGAAAATCAAGCAGGGGGACACCGTGGTGCTGGTTGCCAACAACAAGGACGGTTCTATAAATGGCCTGAATTTCACTGTGGCGGGCATCACTGAGACCGTTGTAGGCCCCCAGGGCAAAGAAGGCTACATGCATATCAAAGATGCCCGCACCCTGCTTCGTATGGAGCAACCGGAGATCACGGAGGTAGCCGTACGTTTGAATGATTTCGACAGGCTGGATTCCGTTTATGAGGACCTCAAATCAGCACTGGGAAAATTCAAAACTAAAAATGGAAAACCGGCTTTTGAAATCCACACCTGGGAAAAACTTTCCCCTTTTTATAATATCGCCCAAATGATTGATCTTATGTCCGTAAGCATGAAACTCATTATGATTTCAATTGTGCTCATCAGTATTTTAAATGTGATGATCATGTCAGTGTATGAGCGGGTTAGGGAGATCGGCACCATGTCTGCTATCGGAACGACCCCAGGTAAAATTATGGCCCTCTTTCTGACCGAGGGGTTCACTCTCGGGTTGATCAGCATCGCGGCAGGTACTATTATCGGCCTTTCAGGAATTTTTCTCCTGAATATCTATAAAATACGGTTTTCTTTCGGCAGAAATGATAACCTGCTTTTGGAGCCCTCCATCAGTTTTACAGAACTGTTCTGGCTGGCCGCCATTGTATTGCTTATTTCGGTTTTTGCAAGCCTGCACCCAGCCTATAAGGCATCAAAGATGGAACCGGTAGATGCATTGAGGCACGTATAGGAGGAAGATAATGATAAAATTACTATCTATGATTTTGATGTGTCTGTGCCTATCCGTACCGGTGTATTCGGATGATGGGAATGCAATCCTTAAAAAGGTTGATCGCAACCTCAACCCGGACAGTTTTGAGATGTACCGCAAGCTGATCAATATTGAACCGGACGGCTCAAAAAAAGAGTTCATTATGTTCACAGTTAAAAAAGGCCGTGACCAGGTTGCATCCGTTTTTTTATCCCCTGCAAGTGAAAAAGGGCGGGCCACTTTGCGGTTGGGGGAAAACATGTGGCTTTACATTCCGAACGTAGGCAAACCGATCCGTATCACCAGCCTCCAGTCGGTGACCGGAGGAATATTCAATAATGCTGATATCATGCGGCTTGACTACAGTCTTATCCCTAATAAAATCGAATGTTTTGCTTCTTCCGGAATGCTGATCAAGACGCTCTATTTTAAAAGAGTTCAGGATTTTGGCGGCGGTATTGTGCGCCCTGCCGTGATTGAGACGGACAGCCCATTACATAAGGGGTATAGGTCGATCATGATTTTTGCCAAGATGAAGAAAAAAGAGCTTCCCGATGAAGTCTTTACCCTTAACTTTCTTTCAAAGGTCGAAAGCCTGAGATGAAAAAAACGCTGTTCGCCCTTAGCGTGTATGTGGCGGGCCTGGTATTAATTTTTTTTCAGCCTGCTTTTGGCCAGGGTGAATATGAGTTTGATCTTTCTGAAATTGAAAAGGAGATCGAAAAAAAACCATACTACATCGGCGGTTTTCTTGAGTTCAGGCCGGTTCTTTTCGGCCTGGATCGTGATTCTGCCTTCCACAAGCTTCGATTCTTTGATCAGGACAAAGGGTCAACCCTGGAACAATATAATTTTGGCCTTCGTCTCGAGGGAGGCTATCAGAAGGGCATTGCGAGCGTATATTTTAGGACTGACAGTGTGCTCTGGTACGACTATCAGGGTTGGGACGGGGATATTGATCTACTGGAAGGGTATCTTTCCCTAAAACCAGGCCCGAGCTTTACTCTCGATGCAGGCAAAAAGGTCGTCCAATGGGGGAAAGGCTATGCCTTCAATGCCGTGAATTTTGTTTCACGCCCCAAAGACCCTGATGACCCCACCGAGCCCGTAGAGGGGTATTATCTTGCCGTTGCCGACTGGATCAAGAGCTTTGGAGGCCACTTAAAAACGCTGGCCTTCACACCGGTAATCCTGCCGGTCACTAAATCCATAAACGACAAGTTTGGTAAACCGGACCACATCAATTTTGCCGCAAAGCTCTATTTCCTCCTATGGGACACCGATCTGGACCTTCTCTTCTTAACCGGGGAGAGCCGAACCACCCGTTACGGTCTGGATTTTGCCAGAAATATAACAGCAAACTTTGCGGTTCACGGGGAGTTTGCGTGGCTCCCCGGGTTTGATAAGAAATCCATAGACAGCGAAGGACATCTCTACACCGAAAAATCGGATATCCTGAAATATCTTTTCGGGATTCGATATCTTACCACCAACGATATGACGTTCATCATTGAATACTATCACAATGGCGCAGGTCTTGACGGGGAGGACGCTGATAATTTTTACAGGTTTGTTGACAGGGCATACGACACGTATCTTTCCACCGGAAATAGTTCTGAGCTTGACAGGGCAGCCCAGTTATCCCAAGGATCTCTATCTACCGCCAAACCGATGCGCGACTACCTATATTTTCGAGCCGGTTGGAATGAACCATTCGATATCCTTTACTTTACTCCGGCAGTTTTTTCGATAATCAATTTAAACGATCGAAGTCTGTCTATAACTCCGGAACTTCTGTACAAACCCATAACCAACCTGGAATTCAGACTACGTGGCGCCTTTCTGGTAGGAGGCAAGGATACCGAATACGGCGAAAAGCTAAATGATTATAAGATTGAATTGAGGGTAAGGTATTTTTTTTAACTAAGGATTAGTTGCGTCTCCAGGAGAAGGTTCGTTTTTTATTTGAATCGTCTTCTCCCCAAACAGGCTGAATCTCAACCAGTTAAAGGCAAACTTCATCAATTCCACATCATCAGAGGCCAATTTATTCTTCAATCCTGATTCCACCTCGAAGCGTTCGAAAAACCTGCTTTTGAAAATAAATTCCCTGAATTTATCCAGGTTATAGGAGGCCATGAAAAACATCTGGATTTTTTGGTGGAGATCTTTTCCTGGGCCAAGGGTTTTCTGAGAGGTGACGATTTCTAACCATTGATCGTTCATGGTGGTATATTCATCCACGCCCTCGTTTGTCAACCATTCCCTAATGGTCCAATCTCTATCTTCCTTAAAACCAAGGCAGTGCTCTTCATTCACAATGAAAAACTTTTCCCGTATGCCTTTTTGGGCATCCGGTTTTGTCGCAGCTCTACCCAGAGGATAAATGCGGCAGGCACCAGGGCGGTCTTCATATATTGTGCATCCATCAGGAGAAACAAAAGGGCATCTCCTCTTTTTATCACTGAGCATCTTGAGTTTGACCATTGGAAATTGCGGATGGTTATCCATAGTCGTATCTGTGTGCTTGTTTAGAAAAACATCTTTTTTTTTTCATTCATAATAGCCTGCGAAGTTTACTGTTTCCGCTCATATATTGGAAGGGGTTGTTTCTGATGGTTTTTGTTTTACCCCAAACACCTTTTTTCCAAGAAGGCCAAATTTTATCCAATCAAAAGCAAATAATAGTAAGTCTTCATCGTTGTTTCTGACTTTTTCAATACGCTCCGGTTCTACTTCCAGGCGATCCAAGAAAGTACTTTTGAAAACAAAGTCCTTGAATTTATCAAGATTATATAAGGCCATCAAGGTCATTTTAGTTATATCAGGATTTGTTATGTCCAATCCCTTAGCATTAAGGGGCACAGTGATTTTAGAAAGAAGTTCATTCATCTCTTCATAAGGCCCGATTCCCTGCTCGGACAGCCAGTCCGATATTTTCCACTTATCGGATTCCTTGAGTCCAAGGCAACGCGAAGCGTCGGCAATTAGGCTAAAGGTTCCGTCGTCATTCATATCCAGGGGATACATCCTGCAGGGCCATGGCCTGTCATGATAGACGGTACATCCCTCTGGTGTGACAAAAGGGCATTTTTTATCCTCTTCGTTCATTTTGAGTATAACAAGTGGAATCAGTTGCTTTTCTTTTTGAATAATTATCGTATATTCTTCCAGGAATTCGTCGGATGATATCCCCAGGCTATTCTTGAGGCGTAAGACATCAAACGGGGTTAAGACGATGGTGATATCCTGGCAGCATTGAGTGAAGCAGGAAACCCCGGGATAACATTTAAATCTAAACAGATGTTCACGTTCCAGCCTTGCTTTTTTTCCCCCACCATCAGCGGTTTTTTTTTGTGACATGTTTTATTCCTTTCTAACCTTTCGGATTTAGGTCTTGGCTAATATTTAGTACGCGACCGAAAACTGTTATTTTTCCCAATCTCTGCGTCCCCGATGAGCGGGATCTACGCTTCGCTTCGACAGGCTCAAATTATAATCCTTGAAATACTAAATGTATTCCTGTGGTTATAATTTTTGCCTTCCTTGATCTTGGAAAAAATTCCTAGTTTTCGTTCAGACACTACTTTGGGAAAAGGTGTCAAATACTAACCCCGAGCCTCTGAACCCTTGAAGGTTACAAATAAAGTTCTTGACGTTTCATATAAGCCTTTGTTTTTATAAAGGCGTTGTATAGCAGCTATTACATGTGCGGGTCAATAAGATTAGAATCAAGGAGGATATTTATGAAACAGAGAACGCTATCTATTATCAAGCCGGACGGAGTATCGAGAAATCTCATCGGAAAGGTTATTGGACGATTAGAGGCAGCGGACACAAAAATTATGGCCATGAAAATGATAAAGATGACCAAGGAACAGGCCAAAGGTTTCTATAAGGTTCATGAAGGCAAGCCCTTTTATGAAAGCGTTACGGACTTTATGTCATCCGGCCCCTCAGTGGTCATGATATTGGAGGGAGATGGTGTCATAAAGAATTATCGGAAATTAATGGGGGCTACGAATTACAAAGAAGCTGAAGAAGGGACCATCAGGCATGAGTTTGCCACCGATATTGAAAAAAATGTGGTCCACGGATCCGATTCTGAAGAAAATGCCCAGTTTGAAATCAGCTATTTTTTTAATGCTTTAGAAATCCCAGCGGTAACTTCTCAATAAGTTAGGGCATTCCGACTGCTTCCCCCTTTTGCAAAGGGGGATTTTCTAATACAGCCCGGGTTTTTTGAGAATTTACTTCCACCGCAATAACCGTTGCATTATCTCCGAATCCAAAATCTAAAATAGTGCCTGAACGGGGTTTTCATTCAGGCACTATTTTGATCATTCCTGTGTTGTGGTGTCGCCTTCTTTTTTCTCGGGTTCTTTTTTGTCTTCCTTCAGGTCTTTGATTTCTTCTCTCAGGTCTTTAACTTCCCGTTGAAGGTTATCCTGGGTATTATCGTCAAAACTCTCTGTGGTTTTTTTATCCTTGATTTCTTCAAAGCCCAAATAGGCTGCAAGAGCACCACCAAGGATCAGAATAACAGGCACGCCGCCCAGTAAAATGTCGATGAATTCTCCCCACCAAATGATAATGCCAATGATTCCCAGTACAAGCGCTGCAATTCCTCCGGCCAAAGCTGCCATTTTGCTACCTCCTAAAAATTCAGAAAAAAAATTGATATTTGTCTCAGTTTTTGTTGCGTTTCTGATAACACAAAGAATATAAGTATTCAAGCGTTTAATACGAAAATTAATATAAAAATATAGAAAATGGTAATTGACACTGCAATGTTTACTGTTTATATTATTTTTTTCCTATAAAAACCACAGAACCCATATATCATAGGGGTAAATGTGGCGATAATTAAAGAAATTGAAAGAATAAACAAGTTTTTAGGATATTTTAAGAGCTTGGTTGGAATATTAGCCGCTAATTAGTTATTTTAGACATTGAAATAGTCTTCAAATAAAATTATCTTCATAAATTGCGCTTTTCTTATCACACTGCCAGCGTAGCTCAGATGGCAGAGCAACTGATTTGTAATCAGTGGGTCGGGGGTTCGATTCCCTTCGCTGGCTCCAGTCAGGCGTTATTGAATGAATTTTGAAAAAAGTACTGGGTTGTTTTGGTTTAATGTAGTGTCTGAACGAAAAATAACAATTTTCAGTCGGGCACAAATGTAGTCCATAGAGGAGAGGTTCCCGAGTGGTTAAAGGGAGCAGACTGTAAATCTGCCGGCTCAGCCTTCGGAGGTTCGAATCCTCCCCTCTCCACCACCAAGGTGTTCTTTGGGGATAGTGTCCATCTATAAATGAGATAGTTTTCGCAAGGTCAAGGAAGATGAGGATTTTAACCACAGGAATACATTAAAGTATTTCGAGTCCCGCCGGTGGCGGGACGAATCTGACGTAGAGATTACGGAAAATAGCCATTTATGGATGGGCAATAGCTAAAAGCGGGAATAGCTCAGTTGGCTAGAGCGTCAGCCTTCCAAGCTGAGGGTCGCGGGTTCGAGTCCCGTTTCCCGCTCCACATAAAATTGCGTAGCAATAATATGTGGCGCCGTCTCATCGCTTTAGACGTTTACTTTAGACATTATTAGGCGCTTTAGATCACTTTGGGCACTCTATCTTTTTGTGCCCACGTAGCTCAGTAGGTAGAGCGCATCCTTGGTAAGGATGAGGTTCACCGGTTCGATCCCAAATTTGAGAGGACGAAGCCGCATATAAACGTTGGAACGATAGGTCATATAGATCATGGCAAGACGACGTTAACGGCGGCTATTACGAAGCATTTAGAGAAGAAGGGGATGGCGGATTATGTTCCATTTGATGAGATAGACAAGGCGCCTGAGGAGAAGGCTCGTGGTATAACGATAGTGCATTGAAGGCCTTGGAGAGTGATGATTCTGACTCGGAAGAAGTGAAGCCAATATTTGAGTTAATGGATGCGATTGACAGTTACATACCTGAGCCGGTACGAGACACGGACAAGCCGTTTTTGATGCCGATAGAGGATGTATTCAGCATCTCTGGTCGTGGTACGGTTGTGACGGGTCGAGTGGAACGTGGAGTAGTTAAGGTAGGAGATGATGTAGAGATAGTGGGCATACGGGATACGATGAAGACGGTATGTACTGGTGTTGAGATGTTTCGAAAGATACTTGATCAAGGCCAGGCAGGAGACAATATAGGGGTATTGCTGAGGGGAACGAAGCGTGAGGAAGTTGAGCGTGGACAAGTGGTAGCGCATCCCAAGTCGATAGAGCCGCACACGAAATTCAAGGCTGAGGCGTATATATTGACGAAGGAGGAGGGTGGTCGTCACACGCCATTTTTCAATGGTTATCGTCCTCAGTTTTATTTTCGAACGACGGATGTGACAGGGGTTACGACGTTACCTGAAGGGATAGAGATGGTGATGCCTGGTGATAATGTGTCGATGGAGGTGAATTTAATTACTCCGATAGCGATGGAGAAGGAGTTGAGGTTTGCCATTCGTGAAGGTGGGCGGACTGTTGGTGCCGGGGTCATCAGCCAAATTATTGAATA
>MVDB01000218.1 GCA_002050025.1 Desulfobacteraceae bacterium 4484_190.2 | reverse complement strand
AACCCATTAAGAGCGGGAGTTATCGACTCTATTTATAAATTGGAACGTTATCGTTGGTGTGGACATTCCGTAATCTTAGGAAAACAGAAAAATGACTGGCAGGACCGGGAATATGTCTTGAAGTGGTGGCAGGACCGGGAATATGTCTTGAAGTGGTTTGGCAAAAGGATTGGGGATGCCAGAAGAGCCTATCGGAAGTTTGTTGAAAATGGAGTGGAACAGGGGCATCGATCTGATCTGATTGGAGGTGGCCTGATACGGTCTCAGGGAGGATGGGTAGCGGTAAAAGATATGCTTCGTCAGGGAGTGCGTGAAAAGTCGGATGAACGGATATTGGGGAGCGGTGAATTTGTCCAGCAACTGATCCAACAGTCCGACATAGAGAGAAAACGGCAGTTTTCTATGAAAGAGAATCTGGAACAGGCTATTTGGTATATCAAAAAAGAATGTAAAAACGAGGGAGTTGATATTAAGGCATTGAGGGCCGGGAGCCGAAGGCGAATAGTATCAAGATTAAGAAATCGGTTAATCCAGAATCTGGTTGAATATTTTGGTCTCTCACTGGCAGAGACCGGGCGTCAGATGGGTGTCTCCTCATCAGCTATTGCCAAAGCATTAGACCGTAGAAACATAAAAGTGAATTAGTCCAATTTGTCAAGGACGTCCCTAAGTTTACAAGTTTACGGGTTGAAAGTTTGCCCTCCCAGTATTAGCTTATCTATTGAGGAAATAAGGAACAGTCGTGAGATATTGATATTTGCCTGTTATTGTCTAGCGAAGCTTCGCCTCAAACTGACGAGCGAGTTTGTGTGCATTTATCAAATATACTGCTTAAAGCATAGAGATACTGGTCGAAGATCCCGTCTTCAGCGGGGATAAAGAAAAAACATTTCTTATTCCATCCCCGCTAAAGACGGGATTCCTCTCCGAGCCGGAGGCCGCTTCACTACAACAAGTATCCAGAGGTCAGTCCCGCCTCGGCGGGACAGCATGTGTTAAGTGCTGGTAATTGTTTCCTATTCCCAAAACTCGGCTCAAAATTCACGAACTTGATCATTATAGACGGTTAATTCGGGGTAACTCAGATTCCGGGGATTTCGGTTCAGTAATTTTTTTCGATACATGCGATGAAAAAAGATAAGCTATATCAAATACCAGACCATGTTACGGACGTCATCCTCGAGAGTGTGTCCGACGGGGTATTCACCGTGGATCACGAATGGCGTATCACCTCATTCAATCATGCTGCCGAGGAGATTACAGGGGTCCCGCGTGATAAGGCCCTTGGTAAAAACTGCTGGTCAGTTTTCCGCTCCAACATGTGTGAGATTGATTGTGCTCTTCGCCGCACAATGAAAGAGGGGAAACGCTTTGTCGATACATCTGCTTACATAGTGAATAACAAAAAACAACGCATTCCAGTTGTGGTTTCTACTTCGTTGCTCAAGGATGAAAGCGGTATGGTCCTGGGCGGCGTTGAGACATTCCGTGATATGAGCCTGGTCGAGGACCTGCGCAGGGAACTGGATGCCCGTTATCAGGTGGGCGATATGGTCAGTCGCAGCCCGTCCATGCACAGGATATTTACGATCCTGCCCCAGGTGGCCCAGAGCGACAGTACGGTATTGATCCAGGGAGAGACAGGGACCGGCAAGGAGCTATTGTCCAGGGCCATTCATGAGCTAAGTCCACGGCGGGGGAAACCCTTTATCGCCATCAATTGCGGCGCCTTTCCGGATACTTTACTGGAATCTGAGCTTTTTGGATACAAGGCAGGGGCCTTTACCAACGCTACTAAAGACAAACCGGGGCACTTTGCTGCTGCTGAAGGCGGCACCATTTTGCTGGATGAAATCGGAGATCTCAGCGCTGCGTTTCAGGTGCGGCTTCTCAGGGTATTGCAGGAACGGACATTCCAGCCCCTTGGAGGAACAAAATCTATCAAAGCCAATGTGCGTGTCATTGCCTCTGCAAATAAAAACCTTGCAGACATGGTAAAAAGGGGGACTTTTCGGCAGGATCTTTTCTATCGTATTAACGTGGTCCGGTTAGACCTTCCCCCCTTACGCGAGCGCAAGGAAGATATTCCTATGCTCGTGAAGCACTTTATTGCCAAACTGAACCGCCTGCGTGGCAGATCTGTCGCGGGAATAGGCCGGAAGGCGCTTGCGCTTCTCCTGTCGCACGATTATCCAGGAAATATCCGGGAACTGGAAAACAGTATCGAGCATGCCTTTGTGCTTTGCCCCGAAGGGCAGATTGAACCCCATTGTCTGCCGGATAACCTCAGGGCTTTAGTCTCCAGACCAACCACGAACGCCAAAATTGACGTGGCATTGCAGTCGGTGGAAGTTCAGGTAATCCTGGATGCGCTGAAACGCAATACATTCAATCGCCTTGAAGCGGCGCATGATCTCGGTATACATAAGAGCACATTGTTTAGAAAAATTAAAATGTTAGGCATTGAGCTTCCGAAAATTGATGGGCGCAGTAAACGGAAGCGAGCGCATTAGAGTCGCAACATTGCTACTCTAATAACCCTGCCGTTGCACTAACGCTACTCAATCCGAAATTCCATTTGCTATTTGCAAGCCCTGATTTCCAGATAACTGTTTGATAATATAGCTTTACTTGCCATAAGTAAGTCTTTCTCTCAGTCGTGGCATATAATTTGCTGTTGTATATAAAGGATGAGGGAGATATTGGGAATGAAAGTGGCCTTAACCGTCTGGGAAAATCGTATTTCTCCGCTCTTTGACTGCGCGCGCACGTTGCTTATTGTGGACATTACTGACCAAACGGAAACCGGCAGGTGTTTTGAGCCCTTTCATTGCGAGTCGCCTTCTTCCAGGGCCGCGAAATTGTCAGATCTAAAAGTACAGGTTTTGATCTGTGGCGCTGTCTCAGATCTGTTTGCCAACATGATTGAGACCAGCGGTATTAGAATTATCCCCTTTGTCGCAGGTGCCGTTGATGAAGTAATTGATGCCTATTTAATGGGAGCTATTTCCAGTTCTAAATTTAAAATGCCTGGATGCGGAACAGCGCGCGACAATGGATATAGAAAGGAAAATTAATCATAGGAGGAAGTGGATATGAAAATTGCTGTAAGTAGTAGTGGAAATGATTTAGATTCCCAGGTGGATCCTCGTTTTGGCCGGTGCGCCTATTTTATTATTGTGGAAACAGATGGCATGGGCTTTGAGGCATTTGAAAACGGAAGTATTGCCATGGGGGCAGAGGTATGGGCCGCGGAATGGGCAGCTCAACCCGGGGTGGTTCAAGCCAGCCAGCACCCCCCGCGTTGTCAAAGGAGGACATGTTAAAGGGCCTGAAAGATCAGGCAAATGAGATGCGCAAACAGATTGAAGGTATTGAAGCAAGCATCAATGCCTTAGAAAAAAAGTAGGGGGTCAACAATTTATGGTAAATGAAAATATGAACCAGCAGGATCAGCAAAAACAGCAGGATGTAGAGATTAAGGAAAGATTGAGCCACATAAAGAACAAAATCCTGGTCATGAGTGGAAAGGGGGGTGTTGGCAAAAGCAGCGTAGCTGCCTATCTCTCGGTAGCCTTAGCCAAGAAGGGTTACAGGGTGGGTCTCATGGACGTGGACCTTCACGGCCCCAGTATCCCGCGCATGTTGGGTCTCAAGGGAAACATTGGACCGGGTGGCCCGACGCAAAGTCCGTGATTGTAACAACGCCCCAGGAAATTTCACTGGCTGATGTCAGAAAGTCCATCAATTTTTGCCGCCAGGTAAACATGAAAATCTTAGGCCTTGTTGAAAACATGAGCGGCCTTAAATGTCCTCATTGTGGAGAAATGATTGATATATTCAAGACCCAGGGCGGCGTGCTCACCGCAAAAAAAGAAGGCCTCAATCTTTTGGGATCACTACCATTTGAACCAGAGGTGGTCTCAAAGGGGGACACAGGGAATATGAGCCTTCTGGACGATAACAAGCTTTTGATCACCCAGGAATTCAATAAAATAGTGGATAAGATCGTGGAATTGACAGAGACCGGGTCAGAGCCTGTCCCTGAAGCGAAAAATGAATTATTAGATAGAAAAAAGGGCTCAGCAGACTCAAAAATACTCGTGGTCCCTGTGTCCGGGGGAAAGCTTTCAGCTCATTTTGGCCACTGTGAACAATTCGCGTTCATAGAGACTCAAAATGGGGAGATAATTGAGACGGAAATGCACAATCCACCCGGCCATGAGCCCGGAGTTCTACCTCGCTGGCTCTATGATCAGGGCGCCGATGTAATCATAGTGGGCGGAATGGGAGACATGGCACAGCAGCTTCTGAGGGAAAAGGGGATTGAGGTAATCATCGGCGCTCCCATGGATTCCCCGGAGTCCTTGGCAAACCAGTACCTTTCAAATAACCTGGTAGCGGGCGCCAATGTCTGTGACCATTAAAGAACAGATAAGTGCTTTGAGAGGTGAATTTACAACCTCTCGTATGTGACTCCGTAAGGCTGGAGTCGCTTTTTTGATCAAACTGGCCGCTTCGGCGATCAGAGGCGGGTCTAAACCGTGAACGGTGAACCCTTGAACGATTAAATAAGGAGTGAAGTATGATTATCAGTATAGCAAGCGGAAAAGGGGGTACAGGAAAAACAACTGTGGCCACTAACCTGGCCGTTTCTCTTGAATCCGATGTCCAGGTCCTGGACTGTGATGTAGAAGAACCCAATTCACATCTTTTTATACAGCCCACAATTGGTTCCCGAGGTGGATATGGACAAATGCACCCTGTGCGGAAAATGCGCGGAAATATGCCAGTTTAACGCCATTGTCGTTATCGGTGAGACGGTCTTGCCGTTTCTCGAACTCTGTCACAGTTGTGGCGGATGTATGGAGGTTTGCCCTGAAAAGGCCATTACAGAAACGAAGCGGGAACTCGGCATAATCGAAAAGGGACATAGAAACGGGCTGGAATTTGTACATGGGAAATTAAAGGTTGGCGAAGCCATGTCTCCCCCATTGATAAAAAAAGTACGAGAATATACCCGGCCTGACATATTAACAATTATCGATGCCCCTCCGGGTACCTCATGTCCTGTGATTACTTCCATGACGGGCGCGGATTTTGTTTTGTTGGTTACAGAACCGACACCGTTTGGCCTGCATGACCTGAAGTTAGCTGTCGGGGCCGTCAAGATCCTGGGGATTCCGAGCGGGCTGGTCATCAACCGGTCAGACATGGGGGATGATCAGGTAAGGGTATATGCTGAACAGGAAGGTCTGCCCATTTTGATGGAAATCCCATTTGACCGGCGGATTGCAGAGGCCTACTCAAGGGGAGATATGGTCGTCGATGTGATGCCCGAATGGAAAGAAAAATTCCTGGAATTATATCATCGTATTGAGAAAATCGCAGTATGAAGATTAAAAGGAGCAATTTTTATGAAAGAGATAGTCATAATAAGCGGTAAGGGTGGGACCGGAAAGACCAGTATTATTGCGGCATTTGCCTCGTTAGCTGAAAACAAGGTCCTTTGTGATGCAGATGTGGACGCGGCCGACCTTCACCTTATCATGGATCCTGAGATCAAAGAACACCATGATTTTGAATCCGGGCATACAGCGATCATTAATCAGGATAAATGCACCGAGTGCGGACTGTGCAGGAATTTGTGCAGGTGGGATGCTATTAGCGAGGATTTTGTGGTGGACTCCATTGAATGTGAGGGCTGTGGTGTCTGTTATTATTTTTGCCCTGAGAAAGCTATCGACTTTCCCCTGAATACCTGTGGAGAATGGTACCTTTCTGAGACCCGTTTCGGACCAATGGCACATGCCCGGCTTAGCATTGCGGAAGAAAATTCAGGAAAACTGGTGACCCTTATCCGGCAGGAAGGCAAAAAGCTTGCTGAAAAAAATAATCTGGATTTGCTTCTTACGGATGGGCCTCCGGGCATAGGTTGCCCGGTCATTGCATCATTCGGTGGGGCCACGGCAGTGCTCATCGTGACCGAGCCCACGGTTTCCGGCAGGCATGATATGGAACGTGTGGCCGAGTTAGCAGCATTTTTTAAAATTCCTGCAATGATGTGTGTCAATAAGTTTGACCTCAATCCCAGTGCAGGAGAAGCCATTGAGGCCTTTGCAAGAGAAAGAGACATAAGTGTGATAGGGAGGGTCCCTTTTGATCCTGCCTTCACTAAAGCGATGGTCCAGGGTAAGACCATTGTGGAATTTGACGGCCAGTCTGAAGGTTGTGTGGCTGTCAAAAGTATATGGGAGACCCTGGCACAACGTCTTGAGATATGAAACAAAAGCTAAATAATAGAAAGGGGGTAAATAAAATGCCAAGAGGAGACGGAACAGGACCAAGAGGTCAGGGACCTGGAACAGGTAGGGGTATGGGTCGAGGACAAAGTGGCGGGGGACGTGGCCAAGGAGGGGGTTTTGCGGCAGGCCCGGGTGGATATTGTGTCTGCCCCAAGTGCGGTGAAAGAGCAACCCATCAAATAGGGACCCCTTGTTATGAACAGCAATGCCCAAAGTGTGGCGCTGCAATGACACGGGAATAGAGCATATTTTCGTAACTTATTCAGCAGTCACCTGTTTTCAGGTTGTACTCATCAAGAGATCGTAATGGAACAGCAGCAACGGTTTTCGTCTTAGCTGAGGAACGGATAAAAGTATGGAACTCTTTGCTATCTTCAAACATGCTTTAATGATCAGCTTTTTTGTCTTTGTGATGATGCTTCTGGTCGATTTTATCGATATGGCCAGCAGTTCCCGGATACAGCCCTGGCACTTTTCGGACTCCTGTTTGTGCTCGGAATATTTTTTGCCTGGATAAGCGATAAAATTATCCCTCACCTGGGGTTTACCCCTTGCGAATCATGCATTGATGCCCAGTGTGAAGAATGCCTGCCTAGTACAGGTAAGCAGGGGCGTATAAGTGATGTTTTTCGCCCTGCGAATCTCATTGAAAATTTTCAGTCTCTTTCCTTCACCCGGTTTCTCCTCCTTGTGCTTATAGTTTCTATCCTGATTTTAATATCAATGGGAACTCTCGGACCATCCATCTGGGACTGGAAACGCGTTACCTTTATGTTTCTTTCTCTGTGCACATTGTGCATTATTATGGTTTGCTCTGAACATTATCTTGAATCCCATATCTGGGGCCACATCATTAAGAAGCACCTTTTTCGGGTCTTTTTGTGGACGTTTGGAGCCCTCCTTTTTGTGCATTGGGGCCTGGCCTTCTGGAATTTGAATACCTTTATTCATGAACATATGCTGTGGGTATTGCTGATCGCGGCCTTAATAGGAATTATTCCTGAATCAGGGCCCCATCTCATATTTGTAATGATGTATGCGCAGGGACTTATACCTTTTTCCGTATTATTCACGACATCGTTTGTACAGGATGGTCACGGCATGCTCCCCCTTCTTTCGTACAGCCTCAAGGATTCTGTGGCTATTAAAATCTTCAATCTTATTTTTGGGCTTGCAGTTGGGGGAATTCTTTACGCCATAGGGTTTTGAAATATGTTATGGTTTATTACGTTGTAGACGTCTTTTGTAGAATTAGTAAGGAGGTTTGTGATGGAGCAAATATCATTTTCAGATATTGCCATTGTGTCCTGCGGGACTTTGAGTATGGAGCTGAACCGTCTCAAAAATGAGGGTTTTCTGGATACCAATCACTTGTTTTTCACCACACCGGGTCTCCATGAGGATGTTCGTGAATTAGAACGTCAGCTTATTGAGAAGATCAACAAGGCCAAAGAAAAGTCGGACAAGGTCCTTGTGGTGTATGGAGGAAAGTTTTGTTACGTGAATGCAGATGAACCCTTGCGCACTATGAGAACAATTATTGAAGAGCAGGGACCAGGTGTAGCTAGAATTGAGGCTACTCATTGTATGGACATGATCGCCAGTGAAGAGGAAAGGGAAAGGATTGCCCAGGAAGTTGCCGGGGGGGATAAGGTCTGGTGGATGGTACCGGGCTGGATCAAATTCCGTCATAAGGTCTTTAAGGGATGGGACAGAGGTCTTGCCAACGAGAATTTCCCCAGGCATACGGGAGGGGCCATTGTCCTTGATGGCATTGGATATGTTGATAATTACATGGCTGAAAAGCCGGAAGAGTTCCTCGAATACTCCGACTGGATGGGGATTCCCATACAGGGGTATGCAGTCGCGCTTGACCGCTTCAAATCACTTTTATCAGAGCAAGCAAGGATACTCCTCAAAATATAAATTATACCCTTTCAATAACGGTGGTATATAATCCCGCCATTGGCGGGAGCCGCCCTACACCAGAGGATTTGCCCCAACTTTTTGAGATGTTACAATGTCTATGAAGCCTGAAAGGAAATATAGAGATAAGAAAATAAGTTATAATGCGGGTCCGGTCTCAATAACGGCTTTTTCTGAAAAGCAGACTAAGAAGTTAGGGTTTTTGAAGAGGTTCTTAGATTGGATAGCGAGAGGTGCGGATGAATCGCATATGGGCAAAACATCCTGCCCGACCTGACAAATCAAGCATTAGCGACCCTCCAGGTGGGCAGGGTTAAGCAGACTGACAGGAGGTTGAGACGGTGGTGACCAGGGATTATTATGGGACTCTCGGGCTTACGCCTGAGGCATCAGAACAGGATATCAAAAAGGCATATCGCAAACTTGCAATGCAATATCATCCCGACAGAAATGGGGGCAATCCTGAAAGTGAAGAACGCCTGAAGTTGATCAACGCGGCATATCAGATCTTAGGAAATGAAGAAAAAAGAAGAAGATATGACCTGCAATATCGACAGCCTTTTGAAAATTATGCATTTTATGAAGGAGGTGTAGATGACGATTTTGTTGCTATGCTCAAAAAATTTTATCAAATGGGCTTTGTTACGAAGAGGGCAGGAGGTTGCAGGGGAAGAGGGTTTGGCAGAGGTGGGTGCGGAAGATGGAAACGGAGCATTTGATAAAGGTCCCGGTGTATGCAATGCATTGGTCAGGTGCTGGAATCGAAGAAATGCTGTAACCTGATGGGAAAAATTTCGGATCCTTTGTTGGGAAATTTGTTTAAAGTAGCATTAGGAGGATAACATGTGTTTGAGTACCGTATATATGAATTCGGGGAATGGGGAAAAAGAAATTATGAAAGACGTAGCTCGGATAGAGGCCGAGGGCAAAGGCTTTTGGCTCATCAATCTGTTCGGGGAAAGGGAGTTCGTTGAGGGTAGTATTGAAACCGTCGACCTCATGGACGAACACTTTGTTAAACTCAGAAAAGTGAAGCCGAATTGATCCTCTCTTG
>MVDB01000042.1 GCA_002050025.1 Desulfobacteraceae bacterium 4484_190.2 | reverse complement strand
TTAGCAGAAAATTTGAGCGATGATGAAGCGATCGAGCTTGCAGATAAGGTCATAAACCACTACAAAACCAGTGACACGAAGAAGCGTCTGGGTAAGTACATCGAAGAGATTGGGATTGACGAATTCAAGAAAAATTTAGGTGTGTGATAAGAATGAAGTTTGAAGATATATTGAAGGATAAGGACTCAGAGGGAAAGGAGAAGCACGTCCCCGTAATTGAGATCGGTAGAGGTCGAGGCGAAGAGGGTGCTGAGATCGTTCATGTTGTGGTCGGAAAAGAGGTCCCGCATCCAAACAGCGTTGAGCACCACATCGCATGGATCGAGGTTTATGGTGTGAAGAAGGATGGACAGGTCATTGATCTTGGAAGGGCAGCATTTGCACCCGGGTTCACAAATCCAAACGTGCGGTTTCAGGTACTATGGGGCAGATTCCCCGGTTTAGACTCTTTATAAGGTGGTTGACTGTTTTTAGCCGGATACCGGAGTGTCCTCTCGCCAGATCCTTAATACGAAGGGTCTTCCTTGGAGATAATTACGTCGCTCAGGGCGCCAAAGCCTGTAGTAACTCCATATATAATTTTTTCTTCCTGGACCCAGTGCTCGATCAGTTTCCGGGTGCTTAAGATCCGCTTTTCAGACTCTTCAGTGAGGCGAACCTTTGCCTCATACCGGGCAATGGCCACCAGGTCTTCCATAGTCATTCCATCTACACCAAGAAAAATCTCTTCCATAAGCGGTTTATCCTTGAATTTCAGGGTTACGGGTTAACAATCAATGCCATTAACTTATGTGAAAAAGTTCAAATGACAAAATCCAAATGTCAAATCAAATCCAAAACCCCAATGTCAAAATGTTTTCCAAAACGATCAGTTATTTATTTTTTTCGTAAGTTCTCAATAAATCCGGTCGGTATTGGAAAAATCCCCCTCAAGCCCCCTTTTCAAAAGGGGGAAGCAGTCGGAATGCCCAAATTGAGATATTACTCTTTTACCCATTGTGCTTCTACACCAGTGTAGGCTGCGTTTGAATTACTGGGCGACCATATGTTTTTTAGCATTTGTCATTTGACATTCATTTGAAATTTGGGCTTTGACCTTTGTCATTCGAATTGATTTTATTTACATGTTTGGACCCTTTTAGGGATGGTAGTTGACTACATTGTGTAACAAAATATGGGTTATGGTCTCCAAGGCTCAAATGTTTATTGAATTATTATCAGCTTTTAAGCGATAATGCAATTGAGGATAAATTACAATACGCAAATTGTATACGGGAGTGACAATCAAATGATCAATAACATCGATATTTCAGATTCCATGACGATTAAATTGGAGAAAATATATGGCGAGTTACCCGATATACCTGAATTTATTGAAGATGTCAGGAGGGCACCCAAAAGGGGTTTTACCTTATCACAAAAAGAAACTGAACTCGCTCTGAAAAATGCATTACGGTATATCCCTGAAAAATGGCATACGACATTAGCGCCGGAATTTCTGGATGAGCTATTGACAAGGGGTAGAATTTACGGTTACCGCTTCCGGCCGGAAGGAGGGATAAAAGGGAAACCCATCGATGAGTATCCAGGCCACTGCATTGAAGGTAAAGCCTTTCAGGTAATGATAGATAACAATCTGGATTTTGATGTTGCGCTTTATCCGTATGAACTTGTTACCTATGGTGAAACGGGCCAGGTATGTCAGAACTGGATGCAGTACAGGCTGATAAAACAATATCTAAAAGTATTGACACGGGAACAGACACTTGTCGTTGAATCGGGTCATCCTCTGGGACTGTTCGCATCGACTCTGGAAGCCCCACGCGTGATCATCACCAATGCGTTGATGATTGGGCTTTTCGATGACGAGGAAAACTGGCAAAGGGCCATGGCACTCGGTGTTGCAAACTACGGCCAGATGACCGCCGGAGGATGGATGTATATCGGACCACAGGGAATAGTACACGGAACCTACAGCACTATCTTAAATGCCGGAAGGTCAAAACTGGGCATAGCCCCTGAAAAGGACTTGAGCGGATATCTCTTTATATCGTCGGGTCTTGGCGGAATGAGCGGGGCACAGGGAAAAGCCGCTGAGATTGCAAATGCTGTTGGGATCATTGCGGAGGTTGATTATTCCCGAATTCAAACAAGATATAAACAGGGTTGGGTAAGCAAGATCATTGACAACCCGGCCCTGGCTTTCAAAACGGCAAAAGAAAGTCAGGATAAGCAAAAAAGTGTTTCCATTGCATTTTACGGAAACATCGTGGATCTGCTGGAATATGCAGTGGATAACAATATTAAAATTGATTTATTGTCCGACCAGACTTCCTGCCATGCCCCTTATGACGGTGGATATTGTCCTCAAGGAATGGCCTTTGAGGAAAGAACAGAGCTTTTGAGGACCAACAGGGAAAAATTCAAGTCGTATGTCGATCAGTCATTGAGACATCATTATCAAATGATCAGAGCCCTGGTTGATCGGGGCACCTACTTTTTTGATTATGGAAACAGTTTTTTAAAGGCCGTGTTTGATGCGGGCGTTAAAGAGATCTGTAAAAACGGTGAAAATCCCATGGACGGGTTCATATTCCCATCCTATGTTGAAGATCTTATGGGGCCGCTCTTCTTTGATTACGGTTATGGTCCTTTTCGGTGGGTCTGTTTAAGTGGTAAAAGAGAAGATCTTATAAAGACCGACAAAGCTGCAATGGAATGCATAGATCCTGATAGAAGATTCCAGGATAGAGACAATTATGTATGGATAAGGGATGCTGATAAAAACGAACTTGTAGTGGGAACACAGGCCAGAATATTATATCAGGATGCCCTGGGAAGAACGAAAATGGCCCTTAGATTCAACGAAATGGTGAGAAACGGTGAAATCGGCCCTGTAATGATGGGTAGAGATCATCATGATACAGGCGGTACGGACTCACCATTCAGAGAGACTGCCAACATAAAAGACGGCAGTAACATAATGGCGGATATGGCAATCCAGTGTTTTGCCGGAAATGCCGCCAGGGGTATGAGCCTGGTCGCCTTACACAACGGTGGGGGAGTAGGAATAGGAAAAGCTATAAATGGCGGTTTCGGATTAGTGCTCGATGGGAGTGAAAGAGTAGACAGCATCATTAAGAGAGCAATACCATGGGATGTGATGGGAGGAGTTGCAAGACGGGCATGGGCAAGGAATGAACATTCTATTGAGACAGGCATAAAATACAATGAATCGCGCCAGGGGGCAGACCACATCACGCTTCCCTTTATACCGAATGAAAAATTAATAAAGAATTTGGTAGCAGAGGCATTTGTGAAGATGGAGCAGAGAATTCAATAAGTTACATCTAACCACACAGTTCGAAAAATTTGGAGATAGAAATGGCCAGTTTGAAAAAAATGATAGAATGTGTTCCTAATTTCAGTGAAGGTCGAAATTTGGATAAAATAGAGCAAATTGTGAATCCTTTTAGAGGGAAAGAAGGTGTCAAACTCTTAGATTACCAAAGGGATGAAGATCATAACAGGCTGGTTGTGACAGCATTAGGAGAGCCAGCAGCCATGAAGCAGGCCGTTATGAAAGCAATTGGCGTTGCAGTTGATCTAATTGACATGAGGAGGCATGAAGGGCAGCATCCGAGGATGGGAGCCATAGATGTGGTTCCGTTTATACCAATCAAAAACGTGAGTATGACGGAAGCCGTGGATTTTTCAAAGGATATCGCAAAAGGAGTGTTTGAAAAATATGGACTACCTGTATTTTTATATGAAAAATCAGCAACAAGTGTAGAAAGGCAGAATCTGGCAGCAATAAGAAAAGGGCAGTTTGAAGGAATGGCTGAAAAATTGAAGGATCCCCAGTGGCAACCTGATTTTGGTCCAAAAGAAATTCATCCCACTGCCGGTGTGACGGCCATTGGGGCCAGAATGCCATTGGTCGCTTTCAATGTTAATTTAGATACAGATGACCTGGATATAGCCGATGCCATAGCACATAGGGTAAGGCACATTAGTGGTGGCTTACGATTCTGTAAGGCCATCGGAGTAGCTCTAAGGGAAAGGGGGATCGTCCAGGTTTCCATGAATATGACTGATTATACAAAGACAGCTCTTTACAGGGCCCTTGAATTGGTCAGAATAGAAGCCAGGAGATATGGCGTCAATATTATCGGGAGTGAAATCATAGGACTGGTTCCTATGGAAGCGCTAATTGATACGGCAGTGTATTTTATGGGAATAGAGAATTTTTCACTGGAGCAGGTGCTTGAAACCAGGATCATGGAGTAAAGAGCTCGATACTGGATGCTGGATACTGGATACTCGATGCTGGATGCTTGATGCTGGATGCTCGACACTGGATGATCGATAAAATGGATAAAGTTTTAAGGTGGCTGAATGAGCTATACTAAAGTAGAGATTTGGCAGATTGCAAGGGAGTTGGTGATAGATATACATAAAATGACGTTATGTAAGTTGCCGAAGTTTGAGATGTTTGAAGAAGGTAAACAGATTCGAAGGTCTATTAAATCAGTAAAATCAACGATTGTAGAAGGCTACGGTAGGCGAAGATATAAGCAAAAATTTATCAAATTTCTAATTTATGCAATTGCCTCAAATGATGAAACAACCGATCACCTTGAAACATTGTTTGAGACAGAATCTTTAACGGATCAAAAATTATATTATGATTTAAGTGAGCGTTTAGATAAATTGGGGAAAAAAATTGAATCTATTTATCAAGTCAGTTAGCAGAAGCCATATTAGTGAAAAATAAGCATCTACTTCTGTTCCCGGACATCGAGAATCGAGCATCCAGGATCGAGTATCTCTTTGCATATAGACTTACTATATTGAATCCTGCTTTAGTATAATCACAAAAAGATTAATTAAACGTTCCACAATGAACAAAAACATTATCATAAAAAATGCTTCCCAGTTGGTAACGTGCAGCGGATTTAAAGCCAAACGTGGAAAAGACATGTCTGATCTGCAAATTATCAACGACGGAGCTGTTGTTATTGAACAGGGGATTATCAGGGCTGTCGGGAAAACAGGGACGACCATATCTGAATTCGATGAAAGCAGGTTTTCTGTAATAGATGCCAGGGGGAAAGCGGTTTTGCCCGGACTTGTAGACTCACATACCCATTTTGTTTTTGGAGGATACAGGGCCGAAGAGTTTTCATGGAGACTTCGCGGCGATAGCTATATGCAAATACTGGAACGTGGCGGGGGAATCTTGAATACTGTTCTTGCAACCCGGGAATCCAAAAAAGATAAATTAATTGAAGCGGGAAAAAAGCGATTAGATTCAATGCTGTCATTTGGCGTGACCACGGTTGAAGGAAAAAGCGGTTATGGGTTGGATCATGATACTGAACTGAAACAACTGGAAGTGATGGCGGACCTGGATAATGGGCATCCAATTGATATTGTCAGGACATTTTTAGGCGCTCATGCGGTGACAAAGGAATATAAAGGGAGAGAAGATACCTATATCGACTATTTGATTGACAGCGTAATGCCCGAAGTCGCTGAACGAAAACTTGCAGAATTTTGTGATATTTTTTGTGAAAAGGATGTATTCTCGGTGGAGCAGGCCAGAAGACTGTTAAGTCGAGCAAGGGAGATGGGATTCAAACTGAAGATTCATGCGGACGAAATTGTCCAATTAGGCGGGGCTGAGTTGGCTGCAGAGTTAGACGCTGTTTCAGCAGATCATCTACTCCAGGCATCCGATAAAGGTATACATGATATGGCAGAAAAAGGCATTGTAGCCACATTGCTTCCGGGAACGGCATTCAGTTTAAGGGAGCCATATGCGAGGGGTCGATACATGATTGATAATAATTCTGCGGTAGCACTTGCAACGGACCTAAACCCGGGAAGCTGTTTTTCAGAGTCAATACCTCTAATTTTTGCCTTGGCTACTCTTTATATGAATATAACCACGGAAGAGGCCATTACCGCAGTGACGATTAATGGGGCAGCAGCACTCAATAGGGAAGATGAAATTGGAAGTATAGATGTTGGTAAGAAGGGTGACGTGATCGTCCTTGAGTTTCCTTCTTATGAATATATACCGTACCATATTGGAGTAAGCACTGTTGAGAAAGTCGTAAAAGATGGAAAACTAGTTTTTGATAAGGAAAAGGAATAAATCTCATGCTAACTGATTTAAAACTAACCGAGTTTCTCGAAAAGACCGCATCAGGTTATGAGGCATTGGAAGAAGAGATGCAGGAGATCGCAAAGGATGCTTTTCAATATCGAGAAAGGCTCATCAAATATATTGATAAAGATTCAAATGCCTACAATGATGTTGTGGCAGCGTTTAAGTTGCCCAAAGGTACGGAACAGGAAAGAAATAAAAGGGAGGGGGCTATTCAGGAGGCATTGATAAATGCTACCCTGGTTCCTCTAAATGTGGCCAGAGATGCCTTCAAGATCATTGAATTGGCCGGAAAGGTGGTAAAACAAGGAAACAAAAATGCCGTCACAGATGCTTTGGTAGCAGTTATGATGGCGCGGACCGCTGCTCTTTCTGCCTTGTATAATGTTAAAATCAATTTGACCTCAATAAAGGACATGGATTTTGTTAAAGAGATCAGGGAAAAGATAAAACATATGGAAAATGAAATTGTAAATAGAGAAAATGAAATTTTATCTGATGTTGCTATATGAAGGAGGACACTCTAATGAAAGAAACAATATCCACAAAAAATGCACCGGCAGCAGTAGGGCCATACTCGCAAGCAATCAAGCATGGCGACCTGCTCTTTATTTCAGGTCAAATCCCTTTGGATCCCAAAACAGGTAATCTCGTGGAGGGCGACATTGAAATACAGACCCGGATGGTCTTGGAAAACATCAAAGCCATTCTTGAAGCAAGCGGAATGACAGTTGACAATATATTAAAATGTACTTGCTTTCTGAAAGATATGGGAGATTTTGAAAGGTTTAATTCAGTCTACAAGACTTATTTTGAGGAAAGTCCGCCTGCGCGGGAATGTGTGGAAGTATCAAGGCTTCCAAAAGACGTCTCAGTGGAAGTTTCTGCAATTTGTGGCAGTTAGCCCAATAAAACGTAACATCTCAATAAGAGCATTCCGAAACTTCCCCCTTTTGCAAAGGGGGATTGAGGGGGATTTTCTTAATACAGCTCCTATTGAGAACTTACAAAAAGACTAACACAATAAGGTCTCATCCTTAAGCTCGGCTCCGAATCTCTTAACCACCTCTCCCACGGTGAGGGCCGACTTTTCTTCTCCTTCGATATCAAACTGCACTTTTCCTTCGTGAAGCATAATCATGCGGTTCCCGTAATTAATGGCCTGCAGCATGTTGTGGGTGACCATAACGGTCGTAAGGTTATTTTCCTCTATGATCTTTTGTGTAAGCCCCATAACCGTCTGGGCAGTCTTGGGATCCAGGGCAGCGGTATGCTCATCTAACAGAAGCAACTTTGGAAGAGATAGGGTTACCATGAGCAAGGTCAGGGATTGCCGCTGGCCGCCGGAGAGAAGGCTGACCGTGTCTTTCAACCTGGTTTCCAGCCCGAGATCCAACGTCTTAAGTATTTCCCGGTAGTGGTCCCGACGCGCCTTTTTTATCCCCCAGCGGAGACCCCTGACGTGACCGCGCAGATCGGCCATTGCAAGGTTTTCCTCTATGGTCATGGTCGCGGCCGTTCCCATTAAAGGATCCTGAAAGATCCTGCCGAGGTATTTTGCCCGCCGGTGTTCAGGAAGGCGTGTAACACGGGAATCATCTATAAAAATGTCACCCTCATCAGGTGTAAAGGTGCCGGCAGTAAGGTTAAGAATGGTAGTTTTCCCGGCACCGTTGCTGCCGATTATCGTGATAAAATCCCCCTTGCGAATATGCAGGGTGATTCCGTTTATTGCCACCTTTTCGTCTATGGTCCCCTTTGAGAAAATCTTTGTTATGTTTTCTAATCTTACCATGGGTCTGCCAGGCCTTATACTCCTCTTAAGTGGAGCTTGCCTTCCTTTTCTTTCCTAAGGGCCGGAATGCCGAGCGCCAATATCACCATCACACCCGTGGCCATCTTCAAGTCTGTAGGCGCCAGGCCCAGTCTGAGGCCAAGTGAGATAATGAATTTGTATATGATGGATCCCACTATTGCTGCGAGGGTCAATCTCTGCACCGTCCTTTTACCAAATAACGCCTCTCCGATTATTATGGAAGCAAGGCCTGCCACTATCATTCCAATCCCCATTCCTACATCAGCGAAGCCCTGATCCTGGGCAACAAGGGCGCCAGAGAGGGCCACAAAGCCGTTTGAGATCCCTAATCCCATGACCGTCATATTGTCGGTGTTAACACCGAGAGTGCGGATCATTTGCTCATTATCCCCTGTAGCTCGCATGGCAAAACCTATCTGGGTATGTAAAAACATATCCGTGAGAAACTTTACTAACAATACCACCAGGACAAAAAAGGCAATAATAGGAATAAAACGATTGACATCGAGGTTTTCCAAGGGGGTTAAAAGGGTATTTACTGTGAGTAATTGTATGTTTGACCGCCCCATTATGCGCAGGTTTACTGAATAGAGTATGGTCATCATCAGAATTCCGGCCAGGAGGCTGTTAATCTTCAGTTTAACATTAAGAAGACCAGTACAACAACCGGCCACAAACCCGCAGATAATGGCCGCAATGATACTGTACACTGGAGATACCCCTTCCGTAATGAGGCGGGCGACAACAGCCGCACCGAGAGGGAAACTACCGTCAACCGTGAGATCGGGGAAGGACAGGATCCGAAAGGTGATGACTATGCCTAAGGCCACGAGTCCGTAAGCCAGGCCCTGTTCCAGTGATATGGGGACGGTCCTTAATAAACTACTGAGCAGCATTAATTCACCATTTGGAAGAGGGGAGGACTGTCCTCCCCTCGACACTCAACTTCCAGGCACTACTTACCCTTAATCACATTACCTTGCTCATCCCAAAGTTTATCAGCAGCCTTTTTAACCAAAGCCGGAGGGAGTTTTGCACCTTGTGCCTTGGCATGCTTCAGGCTGACCCACAGGCTGTATTCAGTCGCAAGCCCGGCAGGGATAGTGCCTGGGTTTTCGCCCTTAAGTATCCTCGCGGCCTTTTTCCCGGCCGTATACCCTATTAAGAAATAGTCTGGTCCGTAAGCAGCAATGGCTCCCCTGGGCACACTGTCCCTGTCACCGGAAAAGAGGGGGATATTGTTCGCATTGCAGATCTTGACAATCGACTCAAACGCCGAAACACAGGTGTTATCAGAGGTGATATGAATGGCATCCACTCGCCCTACCAGGCTCTGGGCAGCCTGCATCACTTCGGCACTGGTGGAAACGTGGGCCTCAATGAGTTTCAGACCCATCCCTTCTACGGCTTTCTTCATTTCCTTGATGTGGAAAGTCACATTTACATCACCGGGATTATAGATGGTGCCCCATTTTTTTGTGTGTGGGACTATATCCTGGTACATCCTGCACTGCAGGGTGATAGGCCACCTGTCGCTCACTCCGGTGACATGCGTGCCGGTCTTACCCATTTTAGGGACAATCCCTGTTGCCACAGGGTCAGTAACAGAGGAAAACACAATAGGTATGGTCTTACTTATTTTTACCTGGGCCTGTGCATTGGGAGTGCTGATGGCATGGACCAGATCGACCTTGTCATCTTCGAATTTCCGGGCAATTATTGCACAGTTAGGCTGATCACCCTGGGCGTTTTGTCGATCAATCTTAATGTTTTTACCCTCAATAAAGCCCTCTTCTGCCAGGGCAGCCGCGAAACCCTTGGAATCGTTATCAAGGGCTGGATGGGCTACAATCTGGGCCTCACCGATACGGATCATCTTGGCTGAAACCCCGGAACCAAAAACGAGACCCAAAGCCAAAAAAACCATACACACAATCATCATCTTTTTCATAATTCTACCTCCTTTTGTTGTTGGTTAATGCCACGAAACCTAACCCTTATCCTAAGTATATCATGGCGCTAAAGTATTTATAGGCTCTTTCCGTGGGCGTAATGCCTTCCTTAATCGCTGCCTCAAGATTTTCCCGGACACCAGACTTACACACTTTTTCAGTATGGCTCATAATGTTATCCATGCTGGCATTTTCCCTGTGAATGTACTCTTCCATACCGGCGATCACCCCGCCGGTGTTATGCATCCAGTCTACCTGAAACAATATGGCCTTTTCAGCAAGGATCTTTGCAAGCCTGATCTCTTCTTCCTGGTTTGTGGCCTTGAGCTGGTTATTGGCCGCGCCCATTACTATTGAATACTTAAGCCCCCTGATGCTCTCCTCGTCCAGGACACCACCCATGGCGCAGGGGACAAGGATATCTGCATCAGCAGTAAGGACATCCCCGGGATCAATCTCCCTTACACGGTCCGGAAATTGAGCCATCAATTTTTTGACCGGATCCTGCAATATGTCCGTAACGAATATGTTAACTTCTTCTTTTGAAAGATATTTTTCAACCAGAGGATACCCAACCGCTCCTAAGCCCTGTACCACGACGGTTTTACCAGCAAGGGCCTTTGGGCCAAATTTGACCTCCGCTGCTTCTTTCAGGGCCAGGTAGACACCGTAGGCGGTGGGACTTCCAGTGGGGCCGATTTTGCTTTCAAAGCCACCGGCAATGTTCACCGAGTACCCTTCTCGCCTCATGACATCTGCCAGACCGGGTGAAAAGCCCATGTCAGGGCCGGTGAAAGATCGAGTCCTGTCTAAGGCATAGGCGAGAAAACCTATGGTATAGTAATCATTTAGATCTAAAGGGTCACACTGGACCGTAATCTTACTGCCCCCAAAAGGGATTTGGGCTCCGGCATTTTTAAAAGACATGGCCCGGCTTAAATTCAGGCCATCAATGATTACGTCTAATTCATCTTCATCCTTCTCGTGACGTCGTATGCCTCCACTACGTATAGCATGATAACCGTTATTTATGCCCAGCGTATTGCTGTGCATGTTGCTGATGAAATGTATATCTTTTTCCTGATCAAAAAAGCATTCGATACCCTGGTGGTGCCCCTTTTTTATTAAGTCCACGACGTCGTCCAAATACCCTGTCAAGTCGTGTCTCCTGAATAAATCATGGGTTTCCTGGTGCCCAAGATAGGCGGTGCGGGCAGTCAGTGGATGTTCATATGTAAAATCGCGGCCATATCTTGACCAGTCTGGACCCTCTTCCCACTCCCTGGCCGCACGAAATGTCACAATACCTGTTTTAAAATGATAATATATGCCCAGGCTGGTAAGGTTTTCCTGCTTTAGAGGGGAAAACAGGCTCTTTCGCATGTGATGGAGGTCCTTTCCCTGACAAAGAGAGTTGCCAGGAATTTGATCCGTCTGAATCGGTTATGAGCATAGGGGAAAAACGTCTGGCCTGTCAAGAGAAGATTTGGGGTATCAAAAACATCGATCTTGACAAATTTCTTCTGCATGATAAATTTCATGTATAAGATCATCAAAGTTACATCATAATCGTTCCCGGTTCAAAGTTCAGCGCCGCATCCGACCGCCGAAGCGGTCAGTTTGATCGAAAAAGAGACTCCAGCGTTGCGGAGTCACATACGAGGGTTCACGGGTTAAGACCCGGAGGCGATGAATAGGACATTTTACCTATCAGATCAATATGTTGGGGCTGAAACCTGTTTATCCATGCCTGTCGAAGCGTAGCGTAGATCCCGCTTTCGGGGCCATGCAAAGAACGCCACGTATAAGCATTTGGCAACCTTGAACGGTGAACGCTGAACCGTGAACTCTTACAAAATGCCTTATTCAATCTGACTTTGACGTTCCTCAACCACAAAAGGAGGCGTACATGATGAAGGTCCTTGTAAGTGATCCCCTGTCAGATGTGGGTGTCGAGATATTTAAGGAGACGCCTGGCATTGACGTCGATGTAAATATCGGTCTAAGCCCAGAGGAATTGAAAGGGATTATCGACCGGTATGACGCTTTAGTGATTCGCAGCGCCACCAAGGTAACGGAAGACATCATTGCGGCAGCCCAAAACCTCAGAGTTATTGGCCGCGCAGGAATAGGCCTGGACAATGTGGACATCCCTACTGCGAGTCAGCGCGGCATTGTGGTGATGAATACGCCTGAGGGTAATACCATAACAACAGCAGAACACACGATGGCCATGATTATGGCCCTGTCAAGGAACATACCCCAGGCCACTGGATCTCTAAAAGAGGGAAAATGGGAGAAGAAAAAGCTGAAGGGGCGTGAGCTTTTCAACAAGACCCTTGGACTGATCGGAGCAGGCCACATCGGTCGAATTGTCGCAGATCGGGCCAAAGGAATGAAAATGAAGGTCATTGTACATGATCCTTACATAAAACCAGAGGCTGTTGAAAAGTTGGATCTTGAACCGGTTTCCCTTGATGAATTGCTCCAGCGGGCTGACTATATCACCATCCATACGCCCAAGACTGATGAAACGACCAACATGATTAACAGGGAAACCATTTCGAGAATGAAAAAGGGGTCCATGTTGATCAACTGTGCCCGTGGGGGGATCGTAAAGGAAGATGATCTTTACGAAGCCCTGCATTCAGGACATCTCGCAGGCGCTGCCTTCGACGTTTTCAGTACTGAGCCACCAGGGAAAATAAAGCTGATGGACCTCCCCAATTTTATCTGCACACCCCACCTTGGTGCTTCTACCACTGAGGCGCAGGATAATGTGGCAAAGGATGTGGCTGAACAGATTGTGGCTTACCTCCTCCATGGCACAGTGAAAAATGCCTTGAATGTTCCCAGTATAAGTGCTGAACTGATGAGTACGCTGAGACCTTTTGCCACGCTACTTGAAAGGATGGGATCGCTTCAAAGCCAGCTTGCAGACAGTGCCATTGTGGAGACTAAAATTCATTATTCAGGCACCGTAACCGAATACGACCTGGCGCCTTTGACTACGGCTATGCTTAAAGGGATGTTGACACCAATCCTCAAACACAACGTAAATTTTGTAAATGCTCCCTATATTGCTGCTGATAGAGGGATAAAGGTGGTTGAGTCCAAGAGTAGAACTTCTGAAAATTTTGCCAGCCTCATCAAACTTACGGTCAGGACTTTAGAGGGTGAAAACATCATATCCGGGACTATCTTTGGTAAAAAAATGCCCAGAATCCTGCGCATCAATAACTTTTACCTCGAGGCCATTCCTGAAGGTCACATACTCCTCATCCACAATCAGGACAGTCCGGGTGTCATAGGTCAAATAGCGACTACACTGGGCGAGAATAATATCAACATAAGCCGCATGCAGGTGGGAGAGCAAAAGAAAGAGAAGCGCAACGTTATTCTCTTGACAACCGGTTCGGAAGTTGGCGATGAAGTCCTTGTTGAACTTCGTGCCCTTAAAGATGTGTTTTCAGCAAAAAGAATAGAGTTGTAAAAATTTTGAGACGTAAGGAGTGAATAATGGCGGAAGAAGAAAAGGGATTTGTGATAAAGGACAGGAGATCATTCGACGAAAAAGGCGATCTAAAGGACAAAAAACATGAAGAGAAGTTGAAAAAGGAGGTACCAGGGGATCAGGCTCCAAAAAAGGAGGCCGAGCACCCTCCGCTGCCAGAAATCAGTTTTAACTCGCTGATTTTCAGCCTCAGTTCTACGGTGCTTTTTCATTTAGGTGAGATCGCGGATCCTCAAACCGGTAAAAAGGCCAAAGATCTCCCTCTTGCAAAAAATACCATCGATATAATTGCCATGCTAAAGGAAAAAACTGAGGGAAATTTGACAGAAGAAGAAAAAAAATTTATAGAGAATATCCTGGCTGATCTGAGATTGCGCTATGTCAACGCAACAAAGTAATAAAGTGCAGAACTTAAGGAGATGAGAATTGTATCATGGAAAATAGCAAACACCATGGGAGAAAAATATCTATCACTGGCTGGCATCTTTTTTGCCTCATAACCGGATTTCTTGTCGCCACACTGTTCAGTTCAGTTGCAACGATAGAGGCCCAAACCAGTTCGGTGCTGCCGGCTGCCCCTGGATCTTTTTCCCAACTGGCGAGGAAAGCCAGCCCATCAGTGGTGAATATCAGCACAGTAAAAGTAATAAAGAGGGGAAGACGTGGCCCGGTCCCTTTTGGCGGGCCCCTTGGTCCTCAGGACCCTTTTAAGGATTTTTTTGAACGATTCTTTGGAGACCAGATTCCCAGGGATTTTAGACAGCAAAGCCTCGGATCAGGTTTTGTCATCGACAAGGATGGCTTTATTTTGACAAACAACCACGTTGTCGAAAATACAGATGAAATTAAGGTCAAGTTGGCAGACAAAAGAGAATATGATGCGAAAATCGTTGGTCGCGATACCAAGACCGACCTGGCCCTTATTCGCATTGAATTGGACCAACCGTTAGTTCCGCTATCCCTGGGCGATTCGGACAAGTTATATGTGGGGGACTGGGTGATTGCCATTGGAAATCCTTTTGGCTTAGAGGCTACTGTAACAGCAGGCATTGTGAGCGCCAAGTACAGGGATATTGGTGCTGGATCCTACGACAATTTCATACAGACCGATGCCTCCATCAATCCGGGAAACAGTGGGGGGCCACTTCTCAACACCGCAGGAGAGGTAGTCGGGATCAATACAGCCATCCTGTCTCGGAGTGGCGGAAGCGTCGGGATCGGGTTTGCCATTCCCATAAATATGGTCAAAGACCTCCTGCCACAACTAAAGAAGGGGAAAGTAGTCAGGGGTTGGTTGGGTGTGATGATCCAGAAAATAACCCCTGATCTGAAGGAGAAATTGGGTCTCAAAGACGAAAAGGGTGCCTTAGTAGCAGATGTGACAGCAGGAGGGCCAGCAGAGGAGGCAGGCATCAAGCGGGGGGACGTGATTATTTCCTTTGACGGTGAAGACATAAAGGAGATGCATGATCTTCCTTATATCGTGGCGTCTACACCAGTGGAGAAGAAAGTGACAGTGGAGATCATTCGAAAAGGCAAAAAAAAGAGTTTTCAGGTGAAGACCGGGGAGCTCAAAGAAGATGATGAATCCCCGGTGGTTAGCGAAGCTTCCCCCAACCTCGGCCTGATGGTGAAAGAAGTCACACCAGAGCTTGCAAGAAATTTCGGGCTATCCGAAACAAGTGGCCTTGTTGTGGTTCAAGTTGAAAGCAATAGTCCCGCAGGCGAAGCAGGCATGAAACCGGGTGATATCATCCTTGAGGTGGACCAAGTTTCAATGAAGGACCTGGCGCAGTTCAACCGAAAGATTGAGAAATACGAGGAGGGAGACACAATCCTTTTCCTGCTCAACCGGAGCGGCACGACCCTTTACTTAACGATAAAAGTACGGGAATAAGCGTTGGGATTGACTATTGATGATTTGAGGATTGCTGATTTGAAGACCGAGGAGTTCAACCCTAATAGTCAATCGTCAATCAAAAATCGTCAATTTTTAGCTCCCGCCAAGCTGAACATCCGGTTAAAGGTGACAGGTCGACGGGCAGACGGATACCATGAACTGGTTTCCATCATGGTACCTATCGGGTTATTTGACCATATCGAGTTAGAATTAATCCGCCTCAGGCGGATTATGCTTTCTTGCCAGGGCCTTTCAGTCCCCAACAACAACGAAAACCTGGCCTATAGGGCTGCTTCAGCCTTTTTTTCCAGGGCCGGTATCCCCCGGGGCATTTCCATAAAGCTTACCAAAAATATTCCGGTTTCAGCCGGCTTGGGCGGTGGAAGCAGCGATGCGGCTTTTATCTTGAAGGGCTTGAATGAGATGTGGTCCAATCCCCTCACACCGCAAGAGCTCGTCGATCTGGCTGTCTGTTTGGGAGCGGATGTGCCGTTTTTTTTGCTGAACAGTCCGTGCATTGCCAGAGGGATAGGGGAAATCCTGGAGCCAATAGAAAGATGGCCAAAATTATGGTATGTTATTGTGATGCCAGCCCTTGAGGTTTCTACTGCATGGGTCTACGGGAATCTGAAATTAAAGTTGACAAAAGGAGAGTATAAATATATTGTAGATTGGTTGAGAAAAGGTCGTTTTGAAATCAGTCATATCCTGAAAAATGATTTAGAGACGGTCACTGGTTTTCATTTCCCTATTATAGACAGTATCAAAAAAGCTTTAATGGATGAAGGGGCAGAAGGGGCTTTGATGTCAGGGAGCGGACCCAGCGTCTTCGGTATTTTTAAATCCAAAGATAAGGCCCTGATAAGGGGCTTTGATGTCAGGGAGCGGACCCAGCGTCTTCGGTATTTTTAAATCCAAAGATAAGGCCCTGATAGCAAAAAAAAGCCTGATTTCCAACGATCTGGGAGAAATCTTTGTTGTTGAGGGACTGTAACTGTGAACCTGGCAATCAGTTACGAACTTTTTTCCCAATAGTCAATCGAAAATAGTCAATTAGTTCTGGGGTGTCGTCAAGCGGTAAGACACGGGCTTTTGGAGCCCGCATTCGGGGGTTCGAATCCTCCCACCCCAGCCATTTTTTTTGAGCTAAATATGCCACTTGAACCTGAAATGAAACTATTTGGTGGAACGTCCAACCCAATCCTGACGGGAGAAGTATGTGATTACCTTGGTGTAGCCC
>MVDB01000041.1 GCA_002050025.1 Desulfobacteraceae bacterium 4484_190.2 | reverse complement strand
GGGTTTGCGGACCAGCTTCATATGCGCTTCCTTGGGGGTACGACCTCCTTTTTTCCTGTTGCACTGGATACAGCAGGTCACAATGTTGGTCCATTCAGTCTTTCCCCCTCTGGATCTGGGGATGATGTGATCATAGTTAAGTTCTTCGGAAGGGAATTTAGTCCCGCAGTACTGGCACCGGTATTTATCTCTTGCGTAGATGTTCTGCCTTGAGAATTTTATCGGAGAATTTGGTCTTTTTACCATCCTAAGCAGCCGGACCACCGAAGGCAATTTAATGGCAAAACTGACCGAGTGGATTTCCTGGCCATATTCCTCAAGAACCTCCACTTTACCGAGCAGGGATAAGGTGATTGCCCTTTTCCAATTGATGACCTTTAGTGGTTCATAGGTGATATTTAGAAGTAAAACTTGTTCCATAAAAAATACGCCCTGTAAGCTTGGCTAAAAGTGCTTAGTATGATAGTTCCATCTGGATCAAACAATCAACCAATTTTAAACTAAAAGAATAAAAGTTACAAGAAGAAAATCAATCAAAGGCATATAATGTTGATATATCTAATCATCGGGGCTGTCTTCGCCTACCTTCTTCTGACTCTGTTTTTCACCTATCTTGTCCACCAAATTCCTCGAGATCCGGTCAAAGATATCCCGGATTGGGGGCATGTCATTGATATTCGCATTCCCACAGCAGGCGGAGGCTCACTCGAGGTTTGGAGAGTTGACTCTGAAGGTCGATCAAGAGGGATTGTGTTGCTGGCCCACGGCTGGAGCAGAAACAGGGATCGTATGGTTTCAAGGGCCAGGATCTTTGCTGAGATGGGATTTACAACTGTTATGCACAGTGCCAGGGATCACGGGGGCTCTGCCCGCCACCCCTTTATGAATGCATTCCGATTTGCTGAGGACATAGAGGCTGTGTTAGAATGGATTGATGAACCGGTTCTTCTCTATGGCCACTCGGCCGGCGCTGCGGGCGCTATCATTGCAGCGAGCCTGAATCCTGATCGTATAAGGCTCCTGTTTCTCGAGGGGTGCTATGCTCGAACCAAGGAGGCCCTGCGAAGCCTGTATACCGGCTACAACAAATTTTTCGGGATCTTCTTTGCCCCCATGGTAGTGTTGTGGATGGACATCTTTTACAGATTCAGAATGGATAGTGTGAGCCCTGCCCGGTTGGCGCCTGATCTCGATATCCCGGTTCTTATCATCCACGGGGACGAAGATCAGAATTTTCCGCTTCACCACGCCTGGAGAGTCAGGGACAGCTTTCCTGATGGCAGGGCCGAGCTCTTCGTGGCAAAGGGAGCAGATCATAGCGGCTCCAGCCTCACACGTGAATACCCGATCGCCATACGGTCATTCGTGGATCGTCATCTTCCCCAGTCTTAGTGACCATCTTCTAAAAGGGTCATCAGCTCTTTCCATGAGGAGATTCTCGGCACATTGCAATCCGCCTTCTCAGATGATCTGTAGAGTACACCCGGTGCAGGTGGTATATTTCGGTCCCGAACATAAGTTGTCCACACGGGCTGTAACCCGGCACGCTGGGCACCGGTAATATCAGGCTCCGGATCATCGCCGACATAAAGGACTTCATCCTTTTTCACTCTAAGTTTTTCAATGAGTCGACGAAAGACCAAAGGATGAGGTTTTCGATAGCCCAAATCACCGGATATAAGCACTACATCAAACAAAGAGGTAAGACCCACCCCAGCAATGATCTCCTTTGCAGCGGGTGCATGGGTAAAATTGGAAAGCAGCCCGAGGCGATATCGTCCCTTGAGTATGCTTAGCATTTCGATGGTTCCGGGGATCAGGTGGCAGTACGGAAGAAAGGCCGAGAAATAGGCATCAACCGCTATGGCAATCCAGGGATCATCTGGCGGCACATTGTATCCCTGGCTCTGTAATGCGGCGCTGACCCAGAACCGGTTATGCGTCTCCCTTCCGTCTCGCTGAGTCTCCTTGATAAACCGCAAAGCGGCTTCCCGGTGGGCCCGTTTGAATAGTTCTTGCTCCAGAGCGAGGCCGCTTTGCCTCAAACTGCGGGTCAAACGGTTTTCTGCATCATCTAGAGCATTTGGCTCCACAGTGATCAGGGTGTTAAAAAGATCAAACCCTACGGCCTTTATACGATCCATGAACCGTATCATTATACAAATAACACAATAAACGCAAGGCATAGAAAGATAGAAAGATCTGTTGACTTTTTCTGTTGAATTCAGTTTACTTAATTTTGTAGGCATCGGATGGGCGTTATATCCCTCAGGGCTCATTCCATTTGAAAGACGAGGGCAGTTTTGAAAGGGAGGAACATACATGGCAAGAGGTACAGTGAAATGGTTCAGTGACCGGAAAGGTTACGGTTTTATCACTCCCGAGGACGGTGGGGAAGACCTGTTCGTCCATCACTCAAACATTGAAATGGAAGGCTTCCGTGCCCTTCGGGAAGGTCAGACGGTAGAATATGAGGCATCGGAGGGCAAAAAAGGCCCGGAGGCGGCCAAGGTGCGTCCAGTTTGACCATTCCAGAATTTCGACCAAAGTTGGCCCCTGTGGACATTAAATACATGGGGGCCTTTCCATTTTCACTGAACAACGGCGGATCTAATCGCTTTGATGTTGCTTTTTATCTTTACGAGGCCAGCACGGGCAAAGGCCGTTTTACCAAATTGCTCTTTAAAATACTCTGTCTCCATCCTTAGGATTTCATCTGTCGAAGGAAGCGAAAAATCCCTTGAATAACTCCCCGTATTAAGCGGGCACACCTCCTGACATACATCGCATCCAAAAAAGCAGTTATCCATGTATTTGCCTGATTTACTGTCAACTGCACCGCGGCGCTCAATGGTCAAGTAAGATAAACATTTGGAGGCATCCAGGGAGAAGGGAGCCTCTAGGGCCCCAGTGGGACAGGCATCTACACATTTAGTACAGGTACCGCATTGGCTCTTAACGGGTTTGTTTTTTGAGAGGGGCAAAGAAGCAGTTGTCAAGATCTCCATAAGGAAAACATAGGATCCGTGCCCCGGGATAATGAACATATTGTTCTTTCCGATGAACCCCATGCCGGATGCATAGGCAAAACTTCTCTCAAGAATGGGGGCTGAATCAACACAGATCCTTATCCTGCTTTCCGGATATTCCTCGACTAAAATTCGCGAAAGACTTCGGCCTAACCCCCTCAATTGGTCATGATAATCGTTTTTTTTTGGCTCAGTGTACCTTGCAGTAGTAAATCCATCCGGTGTGCAGGGCTTCTTTGAAGAATAAGGATATGCCAGAGATACTATGGTTTGACAACCTTCAAGCAGCATTTTGGGATTTTCTCTTAGATCCAGATGCTTTCCTATCCAGCGCATGTCTCCCTGTTTGTCAGCAGCAATCCATTCGCAAAACTGGTCAAAAAACATAGGCCTATCCGGTCGAGACAAACCTACGGCGATAAACCCTAAATTTTTGGCTTTTTCTATAAGACGGGAAGTCGGGTCTTGAGTTACGGGTTTCGGGTTGCGGGTTGGGAGTTGCGGGTTATGAGTTGCGGATTTTGTTATCATTGAATAATTAAATTACTTCCCGGATAAGGGTATAAAATACAAAAGATATTCCTCTAAACCAGTACCCAGTACCACCTCAATTGAGGTTACAAATCGAATGGCGTCAGGCTTTCAAAGCCATCTTCTGTTACAACAAAAGTTTGTTCGAACTGTGCTGAAAGGGATCCGTCAATGGTCACCGCGGTCCAGTTGTCATCCAGTATTCGAAGTTCTTTCTCCCCGAGATTAATCATGGGTTCAATCGTGAAAACCATGCCTGGCACAAGCGCAACCCCCTGCCCTTTTTGACCATAATGGGCAATCTGAGGTGGCTCATGGAATTCCAATCCTACGCCGTGACCAACAAATTCCCTGACAACCGAACAACCCTCTCCTTCCGCGTACCTCTGAACGGCCCAGCCTATATCCCCAACAGTATTTCCGGGCCGTATCTGTTCCATTCCTACCCGCAGGCTCTCCCGGGCCACCCTCACAATCTTTTTAGCATCTGGGCCTGGTGTTCCCACGAAAAAAGTCTTGCTTGTATCAGCATAGTATCCGTCTAAAATGGGCGTCACATCCACATTCGCGATATCCCCATCCTTCATGACCCTATCGCCAGGTATACCGTGACAGATCACTTCGTTGATGGAAACACAAACACTTTTTGGAAACCCCCGATAGTTCAAGGGCGCAGAGATGGCACCGCACCTGATAGTGAATTCATGTACCAGGGTGTTAATCTCATCGGTGGTCATTCCCGGCCTTATTTTTCTCTCCACTAGATCAAGGATTGACAGAGCCACCACCCCGGCCTTTCGGATACCTTCAATATCTGATGGTCCTTTCAAACGAATTCCATGCCTTTTAAAATATGTTTCCTTCAAATTACCGAAAAACGGGGCCTCCTTCTTGCCCAGGCAGCACTTTTTATATTTAAGACCACTTCCACATGGACATGGGTCATTCCGGCCAACCCTAATCCTTTTGTTGTTGTGCAATATCTTCATCTTGACCTCATCATTTAAGTTACAACTTTAATAGCAGTGTTTTTGCATTACTTTATTCGCAATTAAATTAAAACTACCTTATATCATGAGCACAATAACCATAGCAAAGCAGAACAAACAAATCAATCTGTCAACACAGTATTAGAATTTATTTGATCGCATGGGTAAGAAAAGGTATGAAGAGTCTCAAACATCCAGCATTTATATAAACGACCCATTTTCATTCCACAAATCAAGACAAAGGTGCCAGGGGTTAGGGAACAAATGACCGATAATCAGAAGCCCATACTTAAGGTAATCTGTAGTCCTCGCATGCTGGTGGCCCTTCTCATGGGTTTCGCCTGCGGATTACCACTTCTTTTGACCATTTCTTTATTACAGGCCTGGATGAAAGAAGAAGGTGTAGACCTGACTGTAATTGGAATGATGGCCCTGGTGGGAATCCCCTACACTTTAAAGTTCCTCTGGGCCCCTATTGTGGACCGTTTCACCCTGCCTTTTCTGGGCCGGAGAAGGGGGTGGCTGCTGATAGCCCAGGTGGCCTTAATTTTTTCAATTGCAGGTCTGGGCTTAACTGATCCAGCGAGCAATCCATGGATCGTGGCCTTTGCTGCGTTTTTAGTGACCTTCTTCAGTGCCTCCCAAGATATTGTGGTGGATGCCTATCGAAGGGAAGATTTCCCTGATGAACAATTGGGGCTTGCCTCTTCTCTATATATCAACGGATATCGGGTGGGAATGCTGTTGGCTTCCGGCGGGGGCCTGATTATGGCAGACCACATGCCATTCTCGCTTGTCTACCTGATCATGGCAGCCTGTATGCTGCCCGGTGTTATCACAACGCTTCTTGCTCACGAGCCTGCGATTACCGAAAAAATACCTGGATCCATGAGAGAGGCTGTCCTTGATCCGCTCGTTGATTACTTCAGTCGGGATGGGGCCCTTTGGATCCTGGCCTTCATCCTGCTTTACAAAATTGGTGACACCATGGCGAGCGCAATGACCATGCCATTTTATCTTGATATCGGGTTCTCAAAAACGGAAATCGGGGCTGTGGTCAAACTTTTCGGCTTCTGGGCCACCATAGCAGGCAGCCTGATTGGCGGGGTGGTAATGCTTCGTCTGGGAATCAATCGCTCCCTGTGGATCTTCGGTTTCCTCCAGGCCATATCTACTGCTTGCTTCGCCATTCTGGCTCGCATCGGCCACAGGGTTACTGTTCTGTCCGGAGTGATTGCCTTTGAAAATCTAAGCAGCGGAATGGGTACCGCTGCCTATGTCGCGTTCATGGCCAGTATCACAAACAAGAAATTCACCGCCACGCAATACGCCCTTCTAACCAGCCTTATGGGTATCCCCAGGGTAATAGCCTCAGCACCCACCGGCTTTATTGCCAAACACCTTGGTTGGGAAACCTTCTTTATTTCGTGCACACTTGTTGCCATCCCCGGCATGTTACTTCTCTTCAAATTTGCTCCCTGGAATGAAAAAAAGGTGACAGATACAGCCTCAGAAGTCGCTCATTCGTAAAAACCCGCGCATAGAAGATTTTCCTCCATGATTTTCCTCAGCTCAGGAGGAATTCTCATGGGTTTGGAATTGGAGTTTATGCAGGCATGCACAGTATAGCCGCTGACAAGCAGGCCATATTGTTCGTCAACTATTTCATATTTAAAGCTCACACGAACAAGTCTTAAATCAATAATTTTGGTCCTTACTGTAACGAGCGTGTCATATCCCACATTTGAGTGGTACTTGGCATTGGCCTCGGTTACCACGAGGCTGTACCCGTCAGACTCAAAAGCTGAATAGGGAAAGCCGAGGTCACGCATCAACTCGGCACGGCCGATCTCGAAGTAGGTAAGATAATTTCCATAATACACAACGCCCATGCGGTCCGTATCTTTGTATCGCACTCGGATTTTTGTCTCGTGCCAGTCGTTCTCTGACATGGTGATTACCCCTAAATACCTGTTTTATCTCTGTATAGGAAAACGAGAGGCCAAATACAATGGATAACGATGGATTTTGCTATCTTTATCAATATGAAGATTGTTTGCACTCAGTATTGTTCTATATTCAGGATTATATCTGTCAGCAAAAACTTTTAGACTTTTAGCCTGGGTTACCCAGCCTGATTTAATTTCAATCGGCAAAACTTCGCCCTCGATTTCTCGCAAAAATTCTACTTCCGCCTTTCTCTCTCTCCAGGAATAAATCTCACTTTCTCCGGCACATAAAAATTCCTGTGCAACGAAATTTTCGGCAAAGTACCCCTTATAAGAACCATAATCATAATCTAAAATGGTTTTAGGAGGTAAATTGCTCATAGCACCCAGCATGCCTGTATCAAAAAAATACAATTTAAAGAGATTATCTTTGATATGGGCTGAAAATGGCAATTCGCCGCTATTTACAATATAGGTCTGAATAATAAGCCCTGCTGTTTTTAACCAGTCAATAGTACCTGACAATCTGGAAAATCCTTTTATCCCTGATATTATTCCCTTAAATTTAAACTTGGGTGCAGATCCGTCCTGCTCTCTGGCAAGTTGAGCAGGAATATTTCTCCATAACCTTTCAATTTGCATGGCATTTTGTTTCCCCGAATGCTTTGCCATATCAGCATGATACGTTGATATTAGATCTTCCTGTTTCTTCCTGACTAATTTTAATGCAATGAATAGATCATCCTTGCTATCTGCATAAGCTTGAACAACTTCCGGAAGGCCACCTACCACAAAATATATCTTGAGTTGATTCCACAAATGAGTGTGAACGACTTCAGGAATTGAATCGCTAAACTGCTGATTACTTAAAAAATTAAAAGATTTATCATCTCCCACACCTCTTAAGAATTCATCAAATGACATTGGAAACATCCTGCAATATTCCACCTTGCCGACAGGAAAAGATTCATCGCTCAAATGAATCCCTAAAAGAGACCCTGCACCACAAAGAGCCAGGTTGGGCAACTCTTCCTGAAAATATTTAAGGCTGGTTAATGCCCTGGGGCAATTCTGGATTTCGTCAAAAATAAGAAGATCATTACCGGTATCTATCGATGTATCTAAATAAAAACATAATTCTTGTACTATCCTTTTTGGTTCTAAATCGTTTTCGAAAATTTTTTTTAATTGTTCATCTTTTTCAAAATTTACATAATGAAACCGGGAAAAACATTCTTGACCAAAAGCCTTTAGGATGTAAGTCTTGCCAACTTGCCGGGCTCCTTTTAGAATAAGAGGCTTTCTGTTGCCTTTAGCCTGCCACGCTTTCAATTTATTCCAAACATTTCTTTCCATCACATTGTACCGGCTAATTATTTCATAATATAGAAATTAAATATAACACTTTTTCTATAAATGGTAACTTTTATATACCGCTTTTTTAAAGAAATCAAGAAAAATACTCGAAATATTCTCAATTGCAAAAAAGATTGTGAATATTACTCGTATTTCCAGCTTTGAGCAGACTTAAAAAATCATGGGAAATTTACGTCATTTGGGCCTAATCAATTTTCCTATTCCTCGGTTCCAACGAGGACCAGAAGTGCACAATAGCTGATGAAACCTCAAAAACCTTCCGATTTCAAAACTTCTATGTGTAAGAATCCAAATTGAAGCTTTTGTTTACAATCATTAATCAGAAGTTTATCCAGTCTTCGAAAAAATGGACTACATCTTCATACTGGACTGCACCGCTTACGGTCTATTTATCATACATTTCAATAATTACCTCGGGAGGTGTGTATTCTCTATTTTGTACGTCAGCCGTAGGTTTAAAGGTTAAATACCCCGACGCAAAACCCAGGCCTCTTCTGAGAGAGGTATTCCCTTTTATGGCTTCAAGCCACCCCTTTTCGGCAATCTCCATCACATACGGAAGGGTGGCGTTACACAGACTGTAGGACGACGTCCTGGCAACGGCTGACGGCAGATTGTCCACACAGAAATGCCTGATTCCTTCAACTTCATAGGTCGGTTTATCATGGGATGTGGGAACACATGTCTCGATTGCGCCGGCTGGATCGCAGGAAATATCCACCACCAGTATGCTTTTCTTCATGATCTTGAGCATATCTCTCGTCACAATATGGCGATTTGCCCGTGGAGGCCATTTTACCGCATTTATTAACATATCCACATCCGGTAATAGATTCCTGATATTATGGTTGTTTAAAAACACGGTCTTGGCTCTGGGAAAGATTTTTTGCCGAACTTCCCTTAAGCGGTCCAAATCAATATCCATAATAGTCACATCAGCCCCTAAACCCAGTGCATATCGCGCCGCTCCCAAACCGACTCGGCCTGCACCAAGGATTGCCACCTTCACGGGTTCAACACCGGCTGCACCTCCGATTAAGAGACCACTGCCTCCGTTGATGGTGAACATATGATAAGCTCCCATGATCAAGCCTACTTCTCCGGCGATTTCACTCATTGGAGTGAGTAATGGCATTTCACCATCGTCTGTCTCGATATCCTCATAGGCAATAGCAATCACTTTTTTGTCAAGCAGGGCTTGAGTCTCTTCAGGATTGTTTGCCGAATGAAGGTAGGTAAAAATGATCTGCCTTTCTCGTAATAGATCATATTCCACAGGAAAAATCTCTTTCACCTTCAGCACCATCTCACCCCTTTCATAGACCTTATGAGACTCAGGAACAATGTTAGCGCCCACATCCTTGTAGGCATTGTCTGAAATCCCGATTCCGCTGCCGGCATTCGTTTCCATAACAACCTCATGCCCTCTGGAGACAAGGGCCTCGACACCGGGCGGTGTCAAGGCTACTCTGTATTCATTTTCTTTTATTTCTTTAGGCACTCCTATAATCACAACAATACCTCCTTTTCCCAAAATCTATTATTTCTTGCTTTATTCTTAGCGTATTTTCTTGTATGATTTTGCTTTCTACATTAGGCATCCAATTGTTATTTCTGAATCTGTTTTTAACCGCCCACTCGTCCCATAAAATGTGGGATAGTTAGAGGCGAAAGGACACTGAGTTACCATTTCTTTTTCCTTTCTGCTAAGCCCCGCTAATGCTAACGGGATAAAAGGGCAGAACAGAAAAAGAGCGGAGCGGTTTTAACAGGGGTGTCTCAAGTGAAGCCCCGTCTTAATGGGACAAGCTGGGCGGTGACAGATATATAGTTTTTCTAAGAATTCAAATCAGCAAATAACATAACTTATTTTATGTCATGGACTGTAACTTGTAATTCCTCATAACCTGAAAAAACTTATTCGGAGAATACACAATGAATACTCAAAAGCAAAAAATACCTTATCCCCCCCGTCTCGATTTGGCTAACACCCCCACTCCCCTTAAACCGCTTAAACGACTCGGTGAGAAGCTGGGAATTGAATTGTATATTAAGCGCGACGATCTTACCGGTGCCGGCCTCTCGGGTAACAAGATCCGAAAATTAGAGTTTGTGCTTGCCGATGCCCTCAATTGCGGCGCTGATACGGTAATTACCTGTGGTGGCGCACAATCAAACCATGCACGGGCAACGGTCATTGCAGCCGCCATGATTGGACTTCGTTCCCATTTGATCCTGCGGACCCCGGATCCGTCTAATCCACCGCCTCTTGAAGGAAACATCCTGCTCGATCGCTTAGTGGGGAGTGAAATTGCCTGGATCACACCTGAAGAATACAAAAATCGCGATGAGATCTTTGAACAGCAGGCAGCAAATCTTCGCAAATCAGGCGGAAAACCTTATATCATCCCAGAAGGCGCCTCAAACGCCATGGGTGCCTGGGGATACATCCGTGCTGCAGAGGAATTGGCCAATGACCTGGCTAACCTCCCTGATGGGACGGATCGACCCACGACAATTATCAATGCTACCGGTTCAGGAGGGACCAGCGCCGGGTTGATCCTGGGTACCCACATGCTCGGGATAAATGCACGAGTTGTGAGCATCAACGTCTGTGATGATCGGGACTACTTTGTGAAAGTAATTGGAGACATTTGCGAGAACGCGATTGCCAATTATCATCTCGACCTCCCCTTCTCCCGTGAACGCGACATTGAAATAATTGATGGCTATGTGGGCCGCGGCTATGCACTGTCTCAACCTGAAGAGCTTGCCCTTATTAGCGACGTCGCACGTACCGAGGGAATTTTGCTTGACCCGGTCTATACCGGTAAAGCATTCTTCGGAATGACCCAGGAGCTCAGTCGTGATCCCAACAGGTTCGGAGACCGCATCGTGTTTATGCACACGGGTGGCATCTTCGGGTTATTCCCCAAGGCAAATGAGTTCGCACCCCTCCTGTAGAGCGTGAGGGATAAGCCATAATGCCTACTGTATGCCTGACTATTGACCTTGAAAAAATAACTCACAATGCACGTAAGACTCTTGCCATTTGCCAGCCATTTGGCCTGGACGTAATCGGTGTAACCAAGGGCGTATGCGGTTTGCCGGATGTTGCGCGTGCCATAATCGCGGGTGGCATAAAAACCCTGGGCGATGCTCGACTTGACAACATTGCCCGAATGCGAGATGCCGGCATCCACGAACCAATGCTCCTTATTAGATCCCCGGCGCCAAGCGAGGTTGCTCGATGCATAGATCTCGCAGATATCAGTCTGAACTCAGACCTCGGAGTGCTCAATGCCCTATCACAAGAAGCTGTAAGCATGGGCAAACACCACAGGGTGATACTGATGGTGGATCTCGATACAGGCCGCGAGGGCTTTGCTCCCGAAGCCATGCCAGGCGTATGCCATGAGGTCCGGGCCATGCAAGGACTGACACTCGAGGGGCTTGGTATCTACTTCCCCTACCGAAGCAAAGACGCTTTCCATATGGAAGCACAGGAGCGACTTGTGGCCTTGACCGGAGAAATCGAACAAGAAAGCGGCATTACACTCTCAATAGTTTCCGGAGGATCAACAAACATCTTTCACAGCCTCACGCTTGAAGGAAAAAGCATCGCAGGGGTTAACCAGCTTCGAATCGGAACTGCGATCCTGCTCGGTATCTCATCATCCATTGGCCCGCGCCATATCGAAGGCTTCTACCATGATACATTTGTCCTCGACGCGGAGCTTATAGAAGTTAAAAAGCGTGACAGGCTGCTCGGTATTCTCTCGCTCGGCCAGCTCGATACTGAACCAGAGTACCTTTTTCCCATCTCTCCTGGCGTCACCGTCATTAGTTCAAGCAGCGATCATACTATAGTCGACCTCACAGACTCGCCGCAATCACTGCACGTTGGTGATTGCATTTCATTTCGCCTTGGCTATTTCTCCCTTGCCCGCCTGACGGTATCTCCTTATGTGAAAATCGAATACTGTTAAACACGCCGCATCTCTCCAGTCTCAAGGAACGATTTGAGTTCGTCCACACTTAAATCCCCTAGGCCCAGGGTCTCCAAAGTTCGCGTGGCCTGTCCAAAATAGTCAACGCCGGAAATGATCTCTCCCATATATACCACGCCTCTGCACGTTGGGGTTGGCACGTCAAGCAGCTTGCCAAGGGAGCAGAACATGACCAGTCCCATGCCGATATCTTCGTGGAAATACCGGTTATCAAGTGTGTTCGGAAAGCGAAAGTCTTGGAATCCGGGCCCATGCCTGTAGCATTCATAGTAATCCGTGCTCGCGGCGTAGCCTTGTTCCACACATGTCACCGGGTCCGGTTGTGCAGGATAGCCCAGGGCACGGAGAAGGGCCATTCTTTCCTCATCGAGCTTCCTGATCAAGCGGGCAACGGACGGGGACACGCCATCTCGATAGAAAAACATGTTTTCTCCCTCTATCTCAATACGTGCGGCATTCAGGATCGTGATGGGTGGATGAATGACAGGGTTTGCATTGTTCAGACCGGCCTCAAGGACACTTGCGCCGCGACGGAGTCCCGGATAGAGTCTCTCTAACTCTGGGCCAATACTGTTTATATCTGGAGCAGGTAGTGTGCCATACAACACACGGTTGACCTTGACGGGGATGTCCACCGTAGCTGCCTTTGCGCGGCATCCGTAAGTCAGTGTCGCGGTTTCCACAAAAGTTGGCAGCTTCTTTAAGCCAGACTCATGAAAAATATGAGCTAAATGAAGTGACCCTCCGGTTGATCCTGGATTAAGGATCACAAGATGCTCAGGCCGAATCAAAGGGGCGAGTTCATGTGCAACCCGGTCGTGTGCCAATGCCTGGGTGCAGACCATGATGGTACCCGCACCTTCCAATGCCTCAGCCAGATTGCAGGTAACCAGTTCAAGTGTAGCCTGTCCTGTGACTGTGCCGGTGGCTTTCAGGCTCCGGGTCTCCATGATTTCCTCAACATTGCCCCGGTATTCGGGAAACTCAAATAGACGAACATTCTTGCCTTGAAGAGCAAGATCGGCAGCGGCCGCCTTACCCCCGTTGCCGGCGCCGATTATTGCAATATTTTTGATCATAATTTACCTCACAATCTTCATCTACACCAGTACCCAGCACCGGATACCAAGTTCCACCTCAATTGAGGTTATAGCTCACTAAATCAGTGGGTCAAAATCTTGCTCAGGAAGAGCTTGGTTCGTTCACTCTTGGGTTTGGTGAAAAATTCTTCGGGCGGTGCGATCTCTACTATTTGACCTTCGTCCATAAATAGTATGCGCTCTGCCACTTCACGGGCAAATCCCATTTCGTGGGTAACCACAATCATGGTCATGCCCTCTTTGGCCAGGTTGACCATAACTTCAAGCACTTCATTGATCATTTCAGGATCCAGGGCAGATGTGGGTTCGTCAAACAACATGATCTTGGGACGCATACATAAACCACGGGCGATGGCCACACGCTGCTGCTGCCCACCTGAGAGCTGTGCCGGGTAGGAGTCAACTTTGTCGCCCAGGCCAACTCTCTTTAGTGTTTCCCGTCCCAGTTTATCGGCTTCATCCTTCTTCATTTTTCGTACCTTGGTGGGAGCAAGGATGACATTTTCCAGGGCCGTCATGTGGGGATACAGATTGAATTGCTGGAATATAAAACCGATCTCAGCCCGCAGTTGAGTCATATTGACCTTTCTATCATGGACATTCATACCATCTACGATGAGGTCGCCCTCCTCAATTTGCTCAAGACGGTTGATGCAGCGAATCAAGGTGCTCTTCCCTGAACCACTCGGGCCACAAACCACCATCACCTCACCAGCCCCTACGCTCAGGTTGATATCCCTTAACACATGTAGATCCCCAAACCACTTATTGACATTTGAGAATGTTATCATACTGTTACTCCCCTTCGTTAAACCAAGAATTTTGATCGGCCTGCCTGTCGGTACCCGTAAAATAAATGGCGCATCTTATTGAAAAAATCCGGGATGTGGATTCCTATTTTGAATTAGAGCCTGGTGGCCACTACAGTCATGCGCTTTTCAAGGTTGCTTGACAACTGGATCAAAGGATAACAGATGACGAAATACAATATGCCAACCAGGCCAAATACCAGGACACCTTCCGGGATGCGCTGAACTGTCAGCCACCCTGCACGGGTAACATCAATTACACCGATAACAGAAACAATGGACGAATCCTTGATAGTCAAGACATACTGTCCGACCAGAGGAGGTAAAATGGTACGCATGGACTGGGGAAGGATTACGTATCTAAGTCTCTGATATGCAGAAAGACCTGAAGCGGTCGCTGCCTCTTTCTGTCCGGAGGGAACAGCCTGGATACCGCCCGCAACTATCTCACAAATGAAACAGGCCGCAAGATTTGTCAGGGCAATTACCGCGGCAGGGAATGCCTCCAAATTGATTCCCGCCTCCGGGAATATAAAGAAGATAACAAAAATCTGGACCAAAAATGGTGTACCGCGAATAAGGTCCACCCACGCGCCAATCAACCGGCGCAGGATTCTGCCCTTACCGCCCCTAATGATCCCCCAAAAAAAGCCTATTATGCTCCCAGCAATAAGACTCAGGCCGGAAACAGACGCGGTTATCCATAGACCCTTGAGGAAAATCGGCAGGCTGTCTATAAGTTGCTCGAAATAAAAGCCCCACATATCTTAGTTCCCCGCTTTTCAATAAGCTTCCCGAAAGATCAGACGCTTCTGGACCCAACTGGAGAAACCCTTGAGGATATAATAGATAATAAGATAAAAGGCCGCCGTGGTCAGGAAACCTTCGGCCGGCATGAAACGTTCGGAGGTTAATATCTGACCCGCCCGGGTCAACTCCATAATCGAAATTAGTGAAAGCAAAGATGAGTCCTTAACCAGGACTATGCCCTGTCCTAACAGGGGGAGAATTGTCACTCCGAGTGCCTGGGGTAAAATGATGTAGCGCATGCGCTGGAAGTAACTAAGACCAGAGGCAATACCTGCTTCAATCTGCCCGTGCGGAATAGACTGAATACCGGCCCGGATAATTTCCGCCATATAGGCCCCGCTGTTTAAGGTTAAGGCAAAAATGCCAGTGACCTCTTCAGAAAACATAATTCCCAGGGATGGGAGACCGAAATAGAAAAAGTAAATTTGGGCCAGTAATGGTGTCGAACGGATACTTTCTATATAGACTCCGGCAATGAGTGATACTATTCTTGACTGGCTTAAACGCATGGCGCAAGCCACAGTTCCCACAAGCAGTGCCCCAATTAGCCCTGCTCCGGAAAGCCAGAGCGTGGCCGAAAAACACTTAAAATAGAGTGGCATGTACTCTAAAATGACCCTGAAATTGAAAGTTTCAAGCATTTTATTTATCCATGAGGAGAGTTGTCATGGGCCAGGGGCAACAAGGTGTGAGCCGGGTTAACCGGCCCACACATGAAGTGATTGAGAATAGTTAATAGATAATTTTCCTAATGATCTTTCTTCCAGTCCAGGCCGTTTACCCAGTAATCCAAGTTTTCGTCTAAACGACCATCCAGGCTTATGTGAAGAAAAAAGAGATTAATCCATTCCAGCAGATCAGGCGAGTCATAACGTACTGCAAAGGCAAGGGGCAATTTGGAAAGCTGGCCTTCCATAATCCGAACGCTGTTCGGCGGGAAGTTGGCAGCCTGACCTACAACGGCAGAGCCGTCATTAACGCCAATATCGGCACGCCCTTTTAAAACGGCATCGATCAAAAGTGGTCCACCACCCTTGTAGGTTTTTAGTTTAGCCTTTGGAAAAGCCTTCTTGGCATCGGTCTCGCCGGTCGAGCCCAGGAGGACAGCGATGGTCACACCTTCGCCTTTGCAATCCTCTATGGTCTTGAATTTGCTACCCTGCTTGGTGAAGACAACACTGCCCGTATACATGAATGGGGTGCTGAAAGCGAACTTCATGGCCCTCTTCAGGGTCGGGGTCATATCGGCGGCCAATATGTCAGCCTTCTTGGAGAGAAGTGCAGGAATTAGACCGTCCCAGTCATAGTTCAGGAACTTGACCTTAACCCCCATCTCCTTGGCCATCATCCGGCAGAATTCAATCGAGCTACCACTCCGTTCTCCTTTTTTATCGATAAAACTAAATGGGGGGCCCTGGGTCTGACATGCGACCCGGAGTTCTCCCCGCTTGGCAATGTCATCGAGGATACCCGCGTTTACAACCGACACCAAGCCAATCGTCAGAACAACTGCTACCAAAGCCATCAAACATCTTCTAAACTTCATAATCCTATCCTCCTTTTCTATTAATCCTATCCTCCTTTTCTATTGGTTAAAGTTAATGGTTCATTTCTGCCTCAGACAATCACCCTTGATTGCCATCGGCCGCCAATACGCTTTATTTCAAACAGGTCAAACCTCCTCACTTACTTCTACTTCCACCTCGATGCCCCGTTTAGCCAGCTCAGCCATGAACGACTCATAGGGTATATCAATGGTGGGCGAAAGGATACCTTTTTTCTTTATCTGCCCGCTACCGATCATTTTAGCTACGATGCTGGCAGGATAGCCAACGCCCTGATTCATGGCAAATAGACCCGTCT
>MVDB01000217.1 GCA_002050025.1 Desulfobacteraceae bacterium 4484_190.2 | reverse complement strand
ACTCCGTTCGTGAGCATCGGCTACTTTCAGGATGCGAAGCAGGAAGTGGACCTTGAATACTGCAAAAAAGAAGGCCTTCCAGTTTTCAGGAGAGAAATAGGCGGGGGAACAGTCTATCTGGACAACAATCAGATATTTTATCATGTCGTATGGAATAGGGACAACACCCATTTTCCTAAAAGAATAAGTAGCTTATACCAGTATCTTTCATCTCCTGCCATAGAGACTTATGGAGAATTCGGTATAAAGGCACAATTCCGCGAGGTAAATGATGTGATAACAAACGAAGGCCGAAAAATTGCAGGCCTTGGTGGTGGCGATATCGCAGATTCAATGGTTTTTGTAGGGTCCGTTATGCTGGATATTGACTACGAAAAAATGGCCAAGGCAATAAAGGTCCCTGATGAAAAGTTTCGCGACAAGATATTTAAGACAATGAAGGAAAATGTTACCACAATGAAAGGTGAGCTGGGAATTATCCCACCGAGGGATGATATTATAAGGGTTTTAAGGGAAAAATACGAGAAGCTATTAGGGAAGCTCGAACCTGTAGATTTAAATGATGAAATTATACTCAAGATCACAGAGCTGGGAGTATGGTTCAATTCTCCAGGGTTTATCTTTAAAAAGACCCCACATATTCCAAAAGGTGTAAAAATCAAGGAAGGAATTGAACTCATCTATGGCATGTACAAAGCAAAAGGCGGTCTCATAAGAAGCGCTCAAGAGATAGAAAACATGATAATCAAAGATATTGACATATCTGGCGATTTCACATTCTATCCCAAAAATAGACTATCTGATCTCGAAGATACAATAAAGGAGACGAGGAGGGAGGAAAAGGAGATTGCCCCAAAAATAGAGGAATTCTATGAAAAATCAGGTGTGCAGGTTCCAGGCGTAGAGCCTCAAGATATAACAAAGGCTATAGAAGCAGGGAGATAGAATGCATGCTTTAAAATAGAACCACCTCAAAAAAATGCAACTAACGCTCAAGGTCAGAAAAAATATTTTTTTAGCTCTGACCAGTGGCCTTCTATTGGGGCTGCCTTGGTCTGTTTCAGCTTTGTTCTTTCTCGTTTTTATTGCCTGGGTGCCCCTTTTACTGGTGGAGGAGGAAACCCGGGATCACGCAAACCCCTACGCCATATTCAACTACGCCTTTGTCAGTTTCCTGCTTTGGAATATCCTGGGAACCTGGTGGATTACCCGGGCCCAATTTGTGGGAGCCATCCTCATCATTCTCGTAAATTCACTTCTGCAGGCCTTTATTTTCTGGGTGGCAAGCCGTATTCGGACCATCCTGAGAATTCCCCTGTTATTCCCCTTTCTGCTGATTTGGATGGGATACGAGCATTTTGATCTATCCTGGGACCTGGCCTGGCCCTGGCTCAATCTGGGTAACGCACTGGCCACAGCACCAGAACTGATCCAATGGTACGAGTTTACCGGTGTCCGTGGGGGGACGCTCTGGATAATACTGACCAACTTTGCGCTTTTGAGAGTGTATTATACATACCGGAGAAAAGGCCAAGGTTCTATTGTTCCGGTTGGAGCAGCAACACTGATGCTCCTTCTTATCCCCATCTTTGGATCCTATCTTATTTTCCAAAACTTTGAAGAGGAAGGGGAAACAGTAAATATAGCTCTGATTCAGCCCAACCTGGATCCCTATACGGTAAAGTTTGACCCGGAAAATTATGCTCAACACGTGGAGGAGTTCTTCAGGACGGCTGATGCTATTATCGATGACGAAACCCAATACCTGTTTGGCCCCGAAACCCTCATTGTAGAGCAGATTGACGAGAGAGATCCTACAGCATCTATCTACTACCGGAATTTGCTCGAATTCCGGAAAAAACATCCAAAACTGAATATTCTCCTCGGCGTACACAGCTACCAGAAAATTAACAATGAAGACATCCCTCCGGGAAGTCGTTTTAATCGCGAGAAAAATTTTTACTATGAGGCCTTTAATACGGCACTTTTTCTACCGCCGGGTTCTGAATCTGCACCCCAGTTTTACCACAAAACCAAGTTGGTACCCCTATTCGAGCGCATGCCCTTTGTGCAATACTTGGGCTTTTTGGGGAAATACTCCCTGGAGCTTGGCGGATACACCGGCACCTACAGTCTTCGTCAGGAGAGCACCACTTTTGTATTGCCTGACACTTCGATTACCATATTGCCGATTGTCTGCTTTGAATCCATATTTGGCCCCTACTGCTCCCGAAACCTGCCGAAAGAAAAGGGTTTTATATGCATGATCACCAACGACGGATGGTGGAAAAATACGCCTGGCTATCTACACCATTTCAATTTCAGCCCGCTCCGTGCCATAGAAAACCGGCGGGATTTTGTTCGAGTTGCCAATACAGGAATTTCTGCTCTTATTAATGCCAGAGGCATGATTATCGCCAAGACTCCCTGGTGGGGAAAAACGATCCTTAAAGGAAAGATACATCTTCGCCGGGGGCAAACTTTTTTCGCTCGACATGGAGATTATCTGGGCCGGATTTCTCTGGTATCAGGGATATTTCTGATTTTATACGGAGGGATTCGAAAGCTGAAAAAGTCTCGGGACATCCCCATTCGGCCCCTCAAATAAGGTGGTACTTGGTATCCGGCATCTTTGCCCAACGATTCTCAGACTTCTCAGCGGTGGAACCCAAAAACATTATCTTAAGAGCTATATTGGGATCTACTTTGTGGCCTATGCAAAGGATTGACCAGACTTTTTCGTAACATCTCAAAAAGTGCGGGTATATTTCTATTTCTTGGAGGCAGATGTAAGAATGTAGGGAATAAGATTTATTAGGGATATTTGTTTATCAATTTGTGATATAGAAAAAAATTGAGGAATCAGTAAAAAAAGGTTATTGTGATTTTCAAAATTTAGATCTCAGGTATTGCCCATGGCCCAAATGTACCCTGATGATATTGAGGGTTACGAGAAGACCACTGAAGGTGAAAAAAGGGTTTTCAGGTTTATAAAGGAAGCGGCGAGACCTCACAAGGATTTCATTTGCTGGTATGAGCCTCCAATTGGAAGTACTGGAAAAGAGCCCGATTTTATTCTCTTCGGAAAAAAGCTTGGGCTCTTAGTCATAGAAGTAAAAGACTGGACCACCCGGCAAGTCATTTCATGCAATCCCCTCCAATTTACCATCCGTGTTTCAGGAAAAAGCGGGAAAAGGACCAACCCTGATAAGCAGGCCAAGGGTTATGTAAATACCCTCATGGAGAAATTAAAAGAATTTCCCTCTTTTATTTCCGATCGCTCCCAATATATGGGTAAATTAAGGATACCCATTGGGCGGATGGTGATATTCCCAAACATTTCCCGGGACGAATATGCTGAAAGCAGTTTTAAGTGGTTTCTTCTGAAGGATGATCTTGATGCAACCGGGGAGATCCTTTGTGACACATCAGGGCGTAAGTTTCATGAAAAAATTTCAAAAGTATTGCCGTTCCCCTTCAAAGGGCTCAGCCAAAGAGAGATAGATAAGCTAAGTTTTGTCATATGGCCGGAAGCCAAAATCTCAGCCAAAGAGAGATAGATAAGCTAAGTTTTGTCATATGGCCGGAAGCCAAAATCGATCTTCCTCCCCGCCAGGGGGAGGGAAAAGCCAGGTTTCAGAGGGAAGTGTTAACCCTTGATAAATCGCAGGCGAGACTGGCATTGCGTCTTGGCCACGGGCACCAGATCATCAAGGGGCCGCCCGGAAGCGGCAAGACACTCGTATTGGTGCACCGCTGCTGCCATCTTTGCAAATATAATCCTCAAATAAAAAAGATTCTTTTAGCCTGCTACAACATTGCCCTCGTTGGATACCTCAAAAGATTGATCCAGGAGAAGGGCCTGGGGATCGGAACAAACGGTATCGAAGTCTGCCACTTCTATGAACTTTGCGCCCGAATCCTGGGGGAACCTGTTCACTACGAAAACGAGGAATCTGAATATTACGACCTGGTAACCCAGGAAGCCCTTGAAAGGCTGGTAAACGGTAGCTCACGTCTTGAGTCCTTTGATGCCGTCCTTGTGGATGAAGCCCAGGACTTCGACGAGGAGATGCTAAAGATCCTGCTCAACCTGCTCAGGCCCGGAGGTGACCTTGTCATCAGCCTGGACTTATACCAGGATTTGTACAGGAGAAGGGTCTCCTGGAAATCTCTTGGAATTAAGGCCAGTGGTCGGACCAGACACCTTAAGATGGTCTACCGTAACACGGTGGAGATATTTGATTTTACACAACGATCCTATGATTTCGCGTTTCACGGGGACTTACCGGAACTCCGTCGGTTTCAAGATGCAGAGAAAATGGAAGCCTTTCTAATTGATGACCTTAAGAAATTTATTGAACGAGAAGGCTACAATAGATCGGAAGTAGCCATCATCTACGATGACAAGGTCTATGGCCCGAGCAGGGATGACAAGGTCTATGGCCCGAGCAGGTTTGCATACGATAACCGCGCGCTCCCCATGCGAATACTGAAAAAAATGGAGACATCCGGTATTCCTGCCTCTTGGGTCTCGCAGGACGTGAGATCCAAGGAGATGTATGACGTCACGACGGACAGGGTGTCTTTAATCAGCATCCACAGCTCCAAGGGCCTGGATTTTGACCTGGTTTATCTCATCGGAATCGATCATATTCACCCAACGGAAACCACCAAAGATGCACTTATTTCACTTGTCTACGTGGCAATGACCCGGGCTAAATACAGGTTGGTGATTCCTTACGTGGAGGAAACGGAACTCATAAAGAGAATGCAGGAAAGGAGGGCTTGGAATGGAAGCTGAAGAACATAAATTTTCTTCACTTGAAGAGTACAGTGAGTATCCTGTGAGGGAAATGAAACAGCGCTCAACTTCATTTTATACCGAAATGAAGCGGCGACGAACGGTACGCCATTTTTCGGATCGTGTTGTGGACCGCACTATTATCGAAAATTGCTTGCGCACTGCTGCGACAGCCCCCAGCGGCGCTAACATGCAGCCCTGGAGCTAAATGGGTTGAGGAGCTTAAGCCCCTGGGCACAGATCAGCACAAACCTTTTTTAGAAATCGCACCATATCTGATTGTCATTTTTGCACAGCGCTATGGTATTTTGCCAGACGGTAGTAAAAAAAAGCATTATTATGTGACTGAGTCAGTTGGTATTGCCACTGGCATGCTCATTACATCTGTACATCACGCTGGTCTTGTCTCGCTAACCTACACTCCCAGCGAGATGGGTTTTCTTAACAAAATTCTTTCCAGACCCCCTAATGAAAAACCATTTTTGATCCTCGTCGTCGGGTATCCGGATGAAGACACGGTTGTTCCCGTAATTCAAAAGAAGTCGCTAAAAGATATTGCCACTTTTATTTGAGATCTGGATTGCGAAAGAAGTTGTAGAGTTATTGAAAAAAAGGATTTGTTCTGCGCTCCCTGCCGATGGTGCTCGCCGGGCCATGGCCAGGATAAACGCGCAAATTTCCGTCAAGGGGGAAAAGTTTTGATCGGACCCCTTCAATCAGACGTTGGTGGTCCCCTCCTGGAAAATCAGTCCTCCCTATAGATCCGGCGAAAATCGTATCTCCTGTAAATATCGCACCGGGCGCGTGATAGCAGACACCGCCGGGGGAATGACCCGGAGTATGAAGGACTTTGATCATATATGTGCCAAGTTGGAGGTCCTTTCCTTCGCTTACTTGACCATCGGGGTGAAATCCCAGGCCTGGTATATCCAGAGGGTGAATGTAAACCGGGGCCCCTGTGATCCTTTTCAATTCAGCGGCGCCTCCAACGTGATCTATATGGCCATGCGTGATAAGAATGTACCGTATTTTAAGACCGGTTTCAGCTATAGTTTTCACGATGCGAAATACCTCGTCACCGGGATCAATGACAAGTCCTTCCATTGTTTTTTTGCATCCTAGTATATAGCAATTGGACTGGTATGGGCCGACGACTATTTTTCTGAGCATGAAAAGGCTCCTTTCGGCAAATAGTGATTATCTCTTGCGGTAAAATAATTCTCAGATATGGCTTGTCAAGCTTGATGCATTCGTAAAAAACCCTTTTTATGTGGATTTGATCTCGCGGAACGCGGGATAGGGATTCAGAAATTACTAATTATTTAAATTTGTTATGAGAATTAGAGGTAATTTTTCAATAAGTCCGGGCATTCACAACTGGACTAATGCCTTGATAGAATTACAATAGCTGTATAGCCTGTGGGAGTTTAGGCGTGAGCCTTTTATAAAATCCTTATGGATAAATCCCACCCGTATTTATTGAGATCTTACAATTAGAGGTAAGCTCTCAAAAATCCGGGAAGATATTGGGCCATGCGGATACAGCAGGATCTCTTTACTTACTTATATTGCCAAACCATAAAACATGGTTATACTTAGAGGTAACGCTGGATCAACATTTCCAACTCCCTTTATCACAAAAATCTCATAGACCAAGGGATTACCCCATACAATATTAAAAAAGGAGATATCCTATGTGGGAATATACAGACAAAGTGAAGGAACATTTCCTAAAACCCCGTAATGCCGGGGAAGTGGAAGACGCGAATGCCGTTGGTGAGGTGGGCTCCATGGCATGCGGCGATGCCCTTAAACTCAGTTTAAGAGTGGATGAAAACGGTAAGGTCGCGGACGCCAAATTCCAGACTTTTGGTTGCGCGAGCGCCATTGCTTCCGCATCTGCCCTCACGGAGATGCTCAAGGGGAAGACTGTGGACGAGGCAGAGAACATCACCAATCAGGATATCGCTGATTTTCTTGGGGGCCTTCCAAAGGAAAAGATGCACTGTTCCGTGCTTGGGCGCCAGGCCCTTGAACAGGCCCTTGCCGATTACAAGGGTGAACACGTAAAGGAAAAGGAAGGCGAGATCGTCTGTGAATGTTTCGGCGTGACCGATCTGGAAATAGAGAAGGCGATAAGGGAAAATGACCTCTCCACGGTTGAGGAAGTCACGAACTATACCAAGGCCGGGGGTGGCTGCGAGAACTGCCATGACGCCATCCGGGAAATCATTACCATGGTTAGAGCCGAAGAAAAACCCGTGGCTAAACCCAAATTGACCAACATACAGAAAATCAGGATGATCGAGGAGACCATTGAAGGAGAAATCAGGCCGTCCTTGAAGCAAGACGGTGGAGATGTCGAACTCATCGATGTGATAGGGAACCGCGTTCTGGTCGCGAAACGGGGAACCTGTGCCGTCTGTCAGGCCTCCGAGCAGACTTTTAAAAACCTCGTGGAATCCAAGCTCCAGGAGCTGGTCTGGCCCGAGCTGGTCGTTGAGGAGGTGTCACAATGACAGCCATCTATCTTGATAACAATGCCACAACCCGGGTAGCGCCGGAAGTGCTGGAAGCTATGCTTCCCTACTACCAGGATCTTTACGGAAACCCCTCCAGTGCATATCTCTTTGGCGGCCAGGTGGGCCGCAAGATTCAGGAGGCCCGTGAGCAGGTGGCAACCCTCCTTGGCGCTATGCCTGAAGAACCCATATTCTCACGAGCCGGGTTGAACATCCTGCCGTCAAGGTCCTCTGTACTCACCTGTCTAATAAGGGGTATCGGGTGACCGAAATCCCCGTCAACAAGGAAGGTCAACTGGACATGGACCGTTACAAAGAGAGCCTTACCCGTGATACGGCCATTGTCAGTCTTATGTGGGCCAACAATGAAACGGGGGTTATCTTTCCGGTGGAAGAGGCCGCACAAATGGCCCGGGAAAGGGGCATTGTCTTTCATACGGATGCGGTCCAGGCAGTGGGAAAGATACCCATTGATATGAAGAACAACACCATCGATATGCTCTCGTTATCGGGTCACAAGCTCCATGCGCCCAAAGGGACAGGGGTGCTCTATGTGCGTAAGGGAACCAGGTTTTCTCCTTTCCTTATCGGAGGGCACCAGGAAAAGGGGCGAAGAGGTGGCACCGAAAACACAGCGAGCATTATTGGGCTCGGGAAGGCCTGTGACCTGGCGGCCCGGAATATGGAGGAAGAGAATGCCAGGGTAAAATATTTACGAGATAAACTGGAAAAGGAAATCCTGGACCGTGTTCCCAATAGCCGACTCAATGGGGAAACTTTAAACCGTCTTCCCAATACCACCAACATAAGCTTTGAATTTGTGGAAGGGGAAGCCATCCTCCTTTTAATGGACGAATTCGGCATTTGTGGTTCCTCAGGGTCAGCCTGCACATCCGGCTCTCTGCAGCCTTCCCACGTCCTCCGTGCCATGGGAGTGCCTTTTACCATGGCTCATGGCTCCATACGATTCAGCATGAGCATTTACAACACCGAGGAAGAGATAGATTTTGTTATCGATAAGATTCCCTCCATCATTGAGAAATTGAGGAACCTGTCTCCCTACTGGAAACCGGATGAGCAGGCCTGTGCGACGGGCGCCTGAAGGATTCACGCCAAAGGGGAATGGTATTTGCCATGGATGCCTCATACGAAGAGGATCAGTGTAAAATCGAGATCACAAATGTAGAGCGATTTCGCGATGAGATTCCGGCCATTGTGGATAACCTTGTTCTTACCTGCGGCCGTGAAGACTGTTTTGATCATGTGGGTCCTGAGCCCATCTCCTCAAAAAATTCGATTATAGACCTGATTGAAAAAGCAAGACATATCCTTTATCCGGGTTACTTCATCCGATCAAGAGTGGATGAGGTGAACCTCAACTATTATTTCGGCCAGGAAATGACCGCATTTTTTGAAGCTTTTTCCGAACAGATCACCCTTGCAATCAGACATGATTGTCTCCGCTATAACCAACCCTGTACCCATTGCGAAGAACGGGGTCTGGAATCCGCAATCGATTTTATGCGTGAAATGCCTCTGTTGCGGACCATGCTCGCCAAGGATGTCCGGGCAACTTATGAAGGGGATCCGGCTGCTAAAAGCTATGACGAGATTATATTCAGCTATCCTGGCCTTTATGCCGTCACGGTCTATCGCATGGCCCACCAGCTTTATCATCAGGACATCCCCTTGGTCCCGCGTATTATGACGGAACATGCTCACAGCCTGACCGGGATCGACATCAATCCGGCAGCCCACATCGGAGAGAGTTTCTTTATCGATCATGGAACCGGCGTGGTGGTGGGTGAGACGACAGAGATTGGAAACCGCGTAAGACTCTATCAAGGGGTAACGCTGGGTGCCTTGTCGCTGCCGAGAGATTCGGCGGAAGCACTCAGAAGTAAGAAACGTCACCCCACCATAGAAGATGAAGTGATCATCTATGCCGGGGCCACCATACTGGGAGGAGATACTGTGATAGGCGCCCGTTCAGTGATAGGCGGGAACGTCTGGATCACCGATTCGGTACCGCCGGACACCAAGGTCTTTCTGAAGAAACCCGAATTGATCTTTAAGGGAAAATCCTCTTAAAGAACATGACGAAACTTGAGAAACGGAGGCTGCAAAAGATGGGCGAAATTTTCCCTGATATCACAAAAACTACAGGGTCCACACCCCTGGTGCGGCTGAACCGGATTTCTAAGGGGCTCCATGCCGAGATCCTGGTAAAATTGGAATTCAAGAATCCTCTGGGCAGCGTCAAAGACCGTATTGGCCTGGCCATGATCGAGGCGGCGGAACAACAGGGCCTCATTGGCAAAAATACCTTGATCATTGAACCCACCAGCGGGAATACGGGTATTGCTCTCGCCTTTGTGTGCGCAGC
>MVDB01000040.1 GCA_002050025.1 Desulfobacteraceae bacterium 4484_190.2 | reverse complement strand
CATTGCTGTGAATATGGCACTCGTCGGATTTTAGTATACTGCCAGTGTGTAATTTTGTCGCAAAATGTAACGTCATGCCCTGAGTATTTTGCCGAACCTTGTCGACACAGGTGGAACTTGCATAGGTCCTTCCTTGTGGAGAATCTATGCAAGCAAGACCACATTATACGTATCGCTTTTTCTGCTTTCATCGCACAGGAATGGCATTAAGACTGTAAGCACTGACCTTGTTCTCACACGATTTTTGTCATTACTTGAGTTTACATTGCTGTGAGGCGCTAAGATGCTGTAAAATCATTGGAAAACTATAAGAAAAAAAACCACTTAATATGGAGCCTTGGCGTTTTGGGTGGCAGCTTGATTTTTTTCATCTGTCTGCTGCTGGCCTACCTGATCTGTTTCCTCTCCGGTGATCTATGTAAAGGCATCAGCGGTCGAGATTTCCGCCCGCTTGCAACGATTACGGGTATTCTTATCGGCCTATCGAGTTTATGGGTTGCAGTTAAGGAGTATTGGACAACAGTGCAGATGATTACCTCGTTGATCCTGGTAGAATGCATGACCTTTTATTTAATTGGTTTTTTTGTTGGATCTTATGATGTGGATTCGTTGTTCATACATTGGTTTGTTTTTACCAACCAATATATTGCCCTTCCCTGGCTTATTGGACTTAGTATTGGAAAGTTGTTAAGAAAAAGAAAGCCTGTTTAGTACGGGAGCATCCGCAGTTTCTGACCGAAAGCCATGCGCTAAGTAGGCAGACTCTATAACAGATGTTTCTTTCTGAACTACCATACAAGTTTTGGAATTTGTGAAGTTGAGCATGGATCGCCTACTCAGTATTACCCAAAGCATAAAAGATGCTATATTATCAAATGGTTAAACGCATTAAGGACATGATATGGCCTTATTTGCCATAATTCGAGTCAGAAACTGCGGATGCTCCTTTTAGTAAAATATAGGATTCATACAACAATAAACGAGTCAAAAACGCTTGAATAATTGGTAGTTTCATTAACCCGCTGGAAGCCTCGTTTCTGGATCCCCGCAAAGCCACGGTTTTGTATCCGGAATTAAATTGATCAACGGCTTTTTTCCAATCCGTTAAAACTTAGAAATTTTTGGGTATTTTTTTATATCTGTGACACGATGCTGTTCGATTGGAGAATTATTTAATAATGGTGGAGTCATTGAATCCTCGTAGAAAAAACAGGTTTAATCTGAAGACAAAAACCGCTGCCCTCTCAACGGTGATGAATATTCTCCTAACAGGCATTAAGTTCCTCGTCTACTTTTTCTCAGGCAGCATGGTAATTCTGGCAGAAGCATGGCACAGCTTAACCGATATTATCACAAGTCTTTTAGTATTCATCACGATAAGACGGTCCAAAAAAAAACATAAGGAGGACGATGGAGAAAACTTAGGTACCTCCAAGGAAAGCACACGATACTTTGTAGGTACAATGGAACTACTTGTCTCTTTGGGTATTGGGCTATTGTTAATGACTGTAGCCGTGACATTAATCATAAATCTTATCCGGATAGAACCCCGCCCTGTTAAAAATTCGCTTTCATCCGGACTCCTATTTCTAATTTTTTCCCTTTGTTCCCATTTTGTCTATCGCTTTGAAACACGAATAGGAAAAAGAGAAGGCTCACTTGGGCTTGCCTCAGATGGTGTGCATGCAAGAGCAGACATGACTGCGTCGCTGTTAACCGGATTTTCCCTTATTCTATATTCTATTGGATTGAATCTCGACCGCTTGGCAGCGGGTTTGATTGCCTTTTTCATCTTGTCATTTAGCCTGGAGATAATCATCAATGTGGCTGTAGTGTATTTCCGTCACGACCCAGAATTGCTTTTCCGATTCCGTACATACAAGATCATAGGTTTTCTTTTCGATAAGGGAGCTATCCAAAAAGCGCAAGACAAAATAGGTTCGGCTTTAGAAAAAAAATTTGGCCACACAAAACTCCTGAGGATAAGCTGTAAATCAATCCTCTATTTACCTTTCGTCCTGTTCATAGTATGCTATGTATCAACAACCATCTTTGTGGTGGGTATCAATGAGGAAGCTGTTATCGAGCGGTTCGGACGACCCCTGAATGTCACGGAATCGGTAGGGCCGGGCCTTCATCTTAAACTGCCCTGGCCTTTTGATCAGGTCCGAGAAATTGAAACCGCCTCTATTGAAGAACTGTACATTGGGAATATCGCCGATGATCAGGCAGGTGCCCTAATATGGACAAAAAAGCCCGGGACTGAAGAGCCTTTTCTCAGCGGGGATAATAACTTCTTCTATCCTTATATTGTTCTCCATTATCGGGTCAAAGACATATTTCAATTTCTTTACAGGAACACGAATACTAAAATGCTCGTAAACGAAGTTGCACATCGAGTCGCTACGGTTCTTTTCGCGCAAGAAGCTTTTTACAATATAGCGGCCATGCACCGAGGGCGAGTAGGACTGAAGATGGAAAAGAGGCTTCAGCAAGACCTGGATAAAATGAAAAGCGGCGTTGAACTCCTTTCTGTCAATTTTAAATATGTCCATCCACCAACATCAATTGTTTACTCTTTCGAAGAAGTCACAGCAGCATACCAGGACAAGCAGCGGATCATTAATAACGCATTAGAATACCAAAATAAGATACTGCCTGAATCCCGTGGAAAAGCTGCCCAGATAGTGGAGACGGCTAAAAGCTATATTACCGACCGCCAGGAAAAGGCTCAAGGAGATGCCACCCGCTTCATATTGAGTTTGCCGACGTCCAGCCGGGAAAAACAGTTGACCATGTCCCGGATATATTTGCAGACTATACCGGAAATCCTGCGAGAAAAGACAAAGATTCTTATTGACCCTAAGTCAGGTGAACCCGACGTCTGGATAGATTTTGAAAAAATTACCCACAGGTAATCAGGCGTTTTTCATTACTAATTGAAAGGAACACAAAAAAATGCGACATATCCTCATAATTTCTGTAACGCTGGCTGTTATCCTGGGGTTTGTTTTTCTTAGCACCTTTACTGTATCAGAAAGCGAATATGTGGTCGTGACACAATTTGGCAAACCCTCCCGAACCATCAGGGTATCTGGCCTTTATTTCAAGCGGCCTAGCTTTCTTGAAACTGTTAATCGGATCGATCGTCGCACACATGTGTTTACAACTCAGCCAATTCAGCTTTTACTTGGAGACAAAACCCCTGTTGTGCTGACTTTTTACCTGTCTTGGCGTGTAAGAGACCCTCTTCTCTTTTTTCAATCTTTAATAAACTCAGAAATCGCTGCACAGAAGCTGGGAGATATGGTTAGCTCCCAGGCTGGAACTGTTCTGGGGGATTACAAAATTGATAATATAATTAACACAAATCCAGCTGAGATAAAGATTTCTACGATTGAGGACCGGATCTTAAATAATACCAATGCAAGGACTAAAGGAAAATATGGGATTGAAGCGGCTCAGGTAGGGATACGAAATATTGCCTATCCGACCGTCGTGGCTAATGCCGTCCATAACCGAATGCGGTCTGAGAGAAAGAAGGTGGCCATGAAGTACCGCGCCGAGGGTAAGGAGTATGCATCAAGAATTGGGGCGACTGCTGATCGTAAAGCATCAGAGATCCTGGCAGAGGCCTATAAGAAAGGTGCAGTTCTGAGGGGCGAAGGGGATCAGCAGGCCCTGAAGATATACTCCGAGGCCTACGGGAAAGATAGTGAGTTCTTTGAATTTATGAGATCTATGGAAGCTTACAAAGTTATCCTGAGTCAGAAAAGCACTCTTGTATTGTCTACAGACTCTGAGCTCTTCAAGTACTTCAATAATCCCCAGGGTGGTAAACAAAAATGAGTTCAGAGGTAAATCAAATACAGGGAACTTTTCGAGAGTCTTTCATACATATGGTTTCTTTCCTTCGCTGGATACTTCTCTGTCTTGTACTCCTATATTTATTATCGGGTATATATTCTATTTCCTCCAATGAGATCGGTGTCCTTCAGCGATTTGGAAAAGCAATTGACGATAAGGTTCAACCGGGCATTCACTACGCAATGCCTTGGCCCATCGACCGGGTAACCAAAGTCCCGGTAAGAACGATAAACACAATTCTAATCGACGATTTCCATTCCACAGCTAATCCGGAATCAATAGGAATTATGCAGCCTCAAGAAAAAGAGAAAAATTCTGGACCAAACATGCAATCAATAATAGATGATGAAGGTCAAGGGGAAGAGAAGCGCTCTGAAGATAGGGCGGGAGTCTTTTCATATTGCATTACTGGGGACAATAATCTCGTCCAGATTATGTGTGCTATCCAGTTTAAGATCACTGATCCCTTCAGTTACCTTTTTCGTGTAAAGGAGCCAAATAACATGCTCCGAAATATAGCCAGTAATACAATTATCCATTCCTTGTCTCAGATACCAATTGATGAGGCCTTAACCCGTGGCAAGCAGGCCATCGCCAACTATATAAGAATTGAGTTACAGAAAAGACTAGATGATTCACAAAGTGGCCTTAGCGTGTCATTTGTTGAACTTCAAAGTATTGAGCCTCCGAAACGTGTACATTCCTTTTTTTCTGATGTAACTAAGGCGAAACTCGATCGGAAGAAAATAACTGACGAGGCGGAATTATACAGGAATGAAACAATTCATAAAGCGAAAGCGGATTCAACCCGACTACTTCAGGAGGCTTTTGCGTATAAGACAGGCGTGGTGTTAAAGGCAGAAGGGGAAGTTGACCGCTTTAAAAGACTTGAAAAAATCCCCCTGAGAAAGGAGGAGGAACTCAGGGGGTGTAGGAGGTGAATAAGGGATGAAGGTTAATAAGCCATGTTGCCCATCCAACAAGGTGGTCTTTAGGAGAAAAACGTTGTTTTGATGGTTAGAAACCCAACCGGTCGATCTATATGTTGACTTCCCAAAATGCCGTTATTTTCCCGGTGTAGTCCTTTTTCTCTTTTTTTTTAGGAAATACCAGTGAAAAGATGCACGCACATCCGAGAAGCCTTTTAACTTGGTTTTGCATATTCATAATAGCAAAATAAATGCCAGTTTAACGGACAATCGTTAAGAGCCTATAACTCACTGATATCATGGCAACAATAACAAGAGGCCAGGAAAAATGAACAAACATAGCGTAATCTATATAAGCCATAATGAACAAAATGGTTCATTTTGTGCTATTTTTTTGGCCCACATTGGAGTCAAAAATTCCAGATTTTGCTCTCCCATTAAACCTCAAGATAGGAAGGAACTACTGTGGCGATTAAGCCACACTCAGATGCCGAATCGCAACAGATTGCAAAAAAAATCCCCCTGAGAAAGGAGGAGGAACTCAGGGGGTGTTGAGGTTAAAGGGGTTAAGGTTACTCAACAAGGAGGTAGTAAGGTATAATGTATTGACTTCCCATAATGCCGTTATTTTCCCGGTGCAGTCCTTTTTCTTTTTTTTTGAATTATAGGGTAATTTGCACCAACCATTTGTTCACTAATTTTCCTCAGAAGGCGCTGGAAGATATAGGTATACTGTGTACGGCTTTAAATTGCGTTTCTTTATCAATTGGATCATCGGTTGCCCCTATATGTTGTTTATTATTGGAGTGATGGACCTAAAGGGATTTTTTGAAATTTCAAAACTATTGTTTCAATACCCCCCCCGAAAAAACCGGGATCTTCGACAATTCTCCAACACTCCAATACTTCAACGCGATAAATCGGCAAAATTTTGCTTGACAGGACAGACAATAAAGACAAAGATAAAAGGCTATTATTAAAATAGAGAAAACCTGAATTAATCCAAGTAGAGTGGTCAAATGAAAACTAAGATAGAAGCCGAAAAGATTGTTAATGCGGTTAAAAAAATCGACGGCATTGAAATTGTGGTGGAAAACACCGATGATGCTAAGGAGGCAATCAATCTTATCCTAAGGAAAACCCGGTTATTTGATAAAGATGGCTTTGGGAAACTAAAGGACTTTAAGGTTACCTCGTTCCAGAAATATGAAACCTCCGCAGTAGATTATAAAATAATATTCCTGCTGGAATTCTTATTTGAGGATGAAACATCATTAGATACAAAAATTTCTATGATTAAAGAATTTCAGGAATTCTTTGAAAAAGTCTGATCCACCAAAATCCACCGGCCACGGATCTCCATAGGCCGGGGTCCCACCTCGAGAAGCAGTTATAGCACCGCGCTATACAGATATTCACTTTCAAGAAAATATGCTACATTAACTAAGTTGGGGAACTCTATAAGTTAGGAGTTGTGCGGGGGGATTCATAAGTCCGAATGCCCGGTCATATTGAGGTACTACGTCACTCGCAGGTAAATTGTTACCAACCCCAGGTAGATTAGGATCCCCAAAATATCGTTTGAGGTCGCTACAAATGGCCCTGTTCCGAGAGCCGGATCAAAATTTAGTTTTTTAAGAGCAAATGGCACCGCAGATCCAATAAGGCCCGCGTTAAAGATAATCAATACCAGCGCCAGCGCTACAATTAAACCCAACTCATAATCGGAAAGCCAGAATCCCACGACAAGGCCAAGAAGGATCCCACATATTAGCCCGTTCATAAGGGCGACTCTCATTTCGACCCATAGTCGCCTCCCAATCTTTACGAGGCTTATGTCACCCGTGGCCAATCCTCTCACAACAATGGTAGCTGCCTGGTTGCCCGTGCTCCCTCCCATAGCCATGATCACCGGGATGAAAAATGACAAAGCAATTATTTTCTTCAGGGAAGATTCGAACTGGCTTATCACGACCGCAGCAAGAATTTCACCGAAAAGTCCCGCAACCAGCCAGGGCAGCCTGGCCCTCAAAAGCTTCAGCGTGGACTCCTCCGCAATTCCCTGATCAATCACACCCGCCATCAAAGAGATATCCTCATCTGCTTCTTCCTTGATTACATCAATAATATCGTCATGGGTGATGCGACCTACTAACCGATGATCATTGCCGACCACAGGAATGGCCACCAGGTCATATTTCGTGACAAGATGGGCGACTTCTTCCTGATCCGTATCCACATATACGGAAATCACCTCGGGATTCATTATATCGCTAATTTTTCGATCAGTTGGTTCAAGAACCAAATCCTTCAAAGAGATAACACCTACTAACTTTCCTAAGTCATCTACAACCCAGATATAATAAAGGTTCTCAACCTCTTCCCTTTTCTCCCTAATAGTATCAATTGCATCTTTGACGCTGGTATCGGCTTTAACCGCCACAAACTCCAGGGCCATGATGCCGCCCGCTGTATCTTCCGGGTAAGGCAGCAGTTTTTCAAGTTCTCCAGAGACTTCATCCCCGACTCTCTCAATGATCTCCCTTGCCCGATCGTCCGGCAGATCACCAACAAGGTCGGCTGCATCATCAGAGTCAAGACCCTGAACGATTTCAGTGATGGCCTGATTGTCGAGATCTTTCAGAATTCGCTCTTGGACTGGAGTTTCAATCTCTACCAGAACATCTCCGGCCCCATCAGGCTCAAGCAATTTGAAAATAAATAGGCGTTCTTCAGGGTCCAGATGCTCTATTAGATCAGCTAAATCCGCGGCTCTCATGTCGTCAATGAGTTTTTTCAAACCCTGGCGGTTTCCCTGATCGGCGAAGCGCTTGACCTCTTCGATTAGTTTTCCGTCAATGGTTATGGTTTTGAAAGCCGCCAAAGTTGATCTCCTTCAGAATATACCTATTTAAGGGCCTTAATACTTTTCACAACAAATTCGCCCACATCAGTTCGGCCTTTTGTTGCTTTAAGAATCACCTCTAAAGGGATTTCGGCCCTGGCAGCATCCTTGTGCCCGCCCGCAGATCCCAACTGGCCAAAAAGTTTCTGAGCCATTTTACCGGCATCAAGCCTGAATCCGGCATTTCTAAGAATTATAATAAGTTTCTGATCCCAAATGCCTGACACAACACACCATGTGGCCTCAGCCATCTTCAGAAAGAAATCAGCGATAATCACCAGGATATCAGGGTTATCGACCTCTCCCATATGAATAAACGCAATGTGCCTTAGGAATATCAGGCGCTTCATTGCGATCCGGTAGCTCGCAAGTGTATCCTGGGTAATTACTGAAGACTCGACCTTTTTAATAAGATTCATATTGGTGAACCTGTAAAGATATCTGAAGGCATTAATATCGTTGGGAAGAGATGCCCTTACAAAATTGTCAGTATCAGTCTTAATCCCATAGAAAAGTGCCGTTGCCAGCTTGGGAGATGGTCTTATTTTAGCTGCCCTGAGATATTCGGTCATCATGGTTGACGTCGCACCGTATTCTTCTTTGATATCGACAAAATGACCCTTAGATAATGGACCCAGGGGGTGATGGTCGATGATGATATCAAACTGCTTATTCAGAAAATCCTCGTGATGGTGGGGCTGGGAATCGACGATCGCCCATTTGGTAAATTTAGTAGATATCATGTATTTGATGAGCCTTTGATCAATCTTGAGGAGTTTGACGAAAGCCAGGTTATCACCCCGTTGAATGGGATTGATATGGTAAATCACTGTTTGTCTTACCTTCCGCCAGAAAAATCTTTTTAACGCCAGGGCGCTTGCCATGGCATCCGGATCGGCATTGATAAGAATGGCCAGGGTATCCTCGGGTACTACCACTTCTAAGAGTCGTTTACATTTTTCCGCAACGGTGGTGGATTTGGGAAATGGGTGGTCCATTAGAGTATCCATGGAATGACTGTCCTCAGAATCAGGCATGCTATTAACTTTTTATGGGATTATATATTGAGCCAATTTCAAAACGTCCCCTTTTGCCCAATATCTGCGTCCCCGATGAGCGGGATCTACGCTTCGCTTCGACAGGCTCAAATTTTAATCCTCGAAATACTAAATGTATGGATACCTGTCCCGCTGTTTTTAAGCGGGGTGGTTGAAATTCTCGCCTTCCTTGATCTTGAATCCCGCTGTAAGCGGGAAACATTTTGAAACTGCCTCATACTATGAGAACGCTACATTATAGCAAGGGGTTCCAAAGTTCAATGGGAAATAGCCCCTTGTCCTGTTACCAGGGCCAAACCCTTTCAAGATATTCAAGGCTGGGCCATAAATGCTCTTCCCTGTGAGGCTCAAGTGTAATTATTGGAGGCTTTTTTCTTACGGTTATGAGTTTTTTGAAAAACATATGGAAATCTATCAATCCCAGGCCCAATGCCTGATGTTCATCCAGTTTTCCGGAATTATCATGGAGGTGAAGTTGGGCGATGTATTGTCCGAGCGATTCTATCCACTTTTCAAGAGAGGCATGGCTAAACACGGCCTGATGACCGATATCCAGGCAAAAGCCCACCCCCTGGTCCTGCAGGTTTTCAAAAAGGGACCTAATATCGTCAGGCCTGTGCTCATACACATTTTCTAACACTAATAACGCACCCTCATCCCTTACACGTTTCGCCAGCCAGGACCACATTTTCAAGCTCTTTTCAACCCAGACAGCTCTAATATATCCGTATCTTTTTTCATCATATCCTGCATGGCATACGAGCGTTTTTGGCCTGAAAAGCGGGATTAGTCGGAGTATTTGTTCAAACCTCCTTTGCGTTATCTCCCATACTTTTGGGTCCGAAGATCCTGGAGACAGATCCACAAAAGGCCCGTGAAAAGTGATTGTAAGGCCACATTCATGAAGTTGATCAGCAATACCGCTACAATCTGAAAGGGAGTATTGGTCAAGGGCAGCGGCATCAAATCCAATTTCCGGATTAAGTTCGTACTTGATGAAACGTTTAAGGTATGATTCTTGGAGCATCGTAAACGGGATGTTGACCTGAACCTCTTTAATGAGCTGTAACATAATTAAAAACTCCTAACCCCGATAAACCGGAACCAAATTGAATATTGACGAAAAGGGTCCAAGTATGTACATAAAATGAATTCGAATGACAAAGGTCAAAGCCCAAATTTCAAATGAATGTCAAATGACAAATGCAAAAAAAATATAGTCCACCCATTAATTCAAAAGTAGCCTACACTGGTGAAGTTACACAATGGGTAAAAGATAAAGAACTGACCGTTTTGGAAAGCATTTTGACATTGGGGTTTTGGATTTGATTTGACATTTGGATTTTGACATTTGAACTTTATTCCATAGGACATCACAAATCACTATCTAACACCAATAGTAGAGCTGGGAATTATCTTATGCTATGAAAAAAGCGATTCTTGCACCCTTATGTTCTGCACTCGTTATTCCAGGGCTCGGGCAAATCATTAATCAGCATCTGATTAAAGGAGGTTGTATCCTCTTTGCCGTTTTCATCTTATTCGTTGCTGGTATGTTCACATTATACCACCTCGTGAGCGCCGCCCTGAAGGCAGGGCTGATAATAAACCCGGGCCATTCACTGGATATCATAGACTGGCTCAAAGCGGCTGATTTTTCAATATTCTGGTATTTTCTCGTGGCTTTTGCTTTAATATGGATTTATTCTGTGCTGGACGCTTACTTGACAGGCAGAGAACTGGATCAGCCTGGAGTAAGGAGACCGTGATGAGAGCCTATCTGATCGACGAGATAACCCCATCCGATATGGAAAAGATAAATGGGTTTCTTGAAAGGCATGCAATCAAATCTCATCTGGATCAGGTCTTTTGGGTCCAGATCCCTGACGGCATCCTGAGCGACACCCAGATCGAACATACCGCTTGCCAGCCTCATGTTTTCTCGGTGGAATTGGGACCGGATTGGGTTAAGCTGGAATTCTTTATTCGCAGTCTAAAAACCATGGCGTGCAACTGCCCTGGCTACTGTACCGCAAAGCAAATGGATTACGTTATCCGTTTTTCCCATAGCATGATCCAACAACTTGGCATCAGGACCTGAGACTTCCCTGATCTCCTCTTTTATGGACCAATCTCGAATTGAATAACTTTCAAGAATTCATCCCCGGGGCCCAGCACATCAATATGCCAGTCGCCAGTCTCGTGTTCCTGGATGATCTTGGAGCTGTAGGTTCTCCAGCTTGCAGAACGGATGTCCAGCGCTATCCGCGCTCGTTCCGTGTGACCATAATACCAGACATGGGTAACTTTACTGGAACCTTTTGCGCCTGTAATTTTTGTGATGCAATAAAGCTTTCCAACAAAAAAGGCGCAGATTGTAATCGATATGAACATACTAAGGGCTAAAAAACCTAATTTTTTCTGGCATTAATCCAAAGATTGTCCCGGGAATGAAAATGCTATTGAAACGGATCACCTTTGTTGTCAATCCAAATTCAGCCAATGGAGCCACCGGCAGGCAATGGCCAAAAATACGCCTAAGGGCAAAGGATCGATTGGGCTCGTTCAAAACCTTTGTAACCAACGGTCCCGGTGATGCAACCAGGATTACCCGGCAGGCCGTTCTGTCAGGCGTTGACATAGTGGTCTGCGTTGGTGGAGATGGCACACTCAACGAAGTAATTAACGGTCTAATGAACGAAAACGGTTCGCTTGAATCGGAAATTCTGCTGGGGCCAGATAGACCTGGGAAAACTTACGTGCCGGGATCATAGGGGGCTGGAATCATATCGCTATTTCCACAATGTTTTGAGCTTAGGCCTGGGTGGTGAGGTGGACGTCCGCGTCAACAGGACAAGCAAGGTATTTGGTGGGTTTTTATCGTTTATGTGGGCAACCCTTATCTCCATTTTACGCTTTGATAAAAAGCGTGTTCACCTCCGTGTAGACGATTTTTTCGATGAGAATGTCACTATTTGGAATGTGGCTGTTGCAAATGGGCAGTATCACGGGGGCGGAATGTGGGTAGCCCCTGGTGCTGCAATAAACGATGGCCTTTTTCAAGTGACAATAATTGGGGACCTGAGCATGCCTGCGGTATTCTGGAATCTGCCCAGGCTATATAATGGAAAAATATATGAGCACCAGAAAATAAGAAAGTTGATAGGGCGGCGGGTCGTGGCATCTTCAGCTCAAGAGGTGCTCCTGGATATGGACGGAGAACAGCCAGGCCGATTGCCTGTTGTTATTGAAATGGTTCCTTCTGCTCTCAGCATTATTTGTGATTGAAGAAAAGGGGGAAATTGAAGAGGAAGCACCCCTCATAAGCGGTAAGTTGTTTTTGTAAACATTCACAAGTTGCATTTATGCCGTACGGGTTTGTTTTGAAAGATGAACGTCCAACATCGAATGAAAGAATAAACTCCAATACCGTACATTCAATCACGCCTTGGCGTGATTGGACGGTCGATGTTCATTTTTTCTTCAGTAAACCCACAGTCTCCCAGCGTAAGAATAACTTAGCGCTTACGGAACCACCCTGCCCTGCCCCATCGGAACTTTCGCATTAAATTATTAAATTATTAAACCTGTAGGGCTCGGCAAAGCCACAGAATCCTACCAAATTATAGCATCATGTAGTGGTACCTCATTATCTGACCACAATATATTGTGCCCAAATCATAAAAAAATTAATTATGCAAGTATCTATTTTTTTTGCTTTTTTTCTTGACAAATTGCAGAGGGTTACGTATAAGTGTCAGAAAGTGCCACAAAGTGTCAGAAAGTGTCAGAAAATCTAACTATGTTTAGAGGTCGCTCAAGACATACACTGGATGCCAAAGGCCGTTTGGCAATCCCCGCCAGGTTCAAGGAGGAGTTGGACCAGGGAGACAATGATTGCTTGGTTGTCACCAACCATGACGTGTGCTTGTGGGCCTTTGCCAGAGCAGATTGGAGGGTAATCGAGGAGAAGGCCTCGAATCTTCCCCAATTTAGTCGCTCTGCCCATACCTATCTTAGATATTTTATATCAGGTGCCGTGGAATGTCCAATTAAACAGGGAAGAATAACAATCCCTCCGGATTTAAGAGAAATTGCAGGGCTGAAAAAAGAGGTAGTGCTTGTTGGCGAATTGAAAAGATTTGAAATCTGGGAGAAGGACAGGTGGGAAGAGGAATTCCAGCGGGTTAAAGAAAGCTTCCCGGCGATCAGCGAGTCCCTTTCAGAATTAGGTATTTAAGGGTCTGGCCTTGGAATACCCCCATCAACCGGTCCTTGTTCACGAGGTTGTCAAGTACCTTGTTTCTATTCCTGAGGGCACTTACGTGGACGGAACCGTTGGTACCGGGGGACACAGCCAGGCCGTAGGAAAGTGCCTGTCGGGAAAAGGCCGATTAATCTGCCTGGACATAGACCCGGATGCAGTTAGTACATCAAAGAAAAGAATGGCCTTTCTCGGTGACAACGTCAGCATTATGAAGGCAAACTATGCAGACATTGATAAGGTCCTCGCAGACTTGGGATGCAAGGCAATCGATGGTGCCTTATTAGACCTTGGGATGTCTTCTTACCAGCTTGAAAAATCAGGCAGGGGTTTCAGTTTCAGCAGGAATGAGCCTCTTGATATGAGGATGGACCCTGAAAATGGACTAACAGCACTTCATCTGGTGAATAACTTGGAAATAAGGGACCTGGAACGTATATTTAAGGACTATGGTGAAGAAAGGCGGGCCAAATCAATTGCAAGGGCCATAGTCAGGGCACGCCTGAAAAGCCCCATTGAAACCTCATCTCGCCTGGCGGCTGTGGTTAAATCGGTGTTTTCACCGTCTCGTGGTTCCTGGGCCAGGCATCCCGCTACCCGGACATTCCAAGCCCTAAGGATATCAGTCAACCGGGAATTACAAAATCTTGAAACGTTCTTAAACAAAATCCCCCTTCTAATGGCGAAGGGAGGAAGGCTGGTTGTTTTATCCTACCATTCTCTTGAAGACAGAATTGTCAAACAGACAATGGTTAATTGGGAAAAACCATGTACATGTCCGCCGGCATTTCCCCGTTGCGTTTGCGGAAAGGTGCCGCTTTTCAGGCGCCTTTATAAAAAAGGGCTCAAACCGAGCGGAACCGAAATCAAGGACAACCCAAGAGCACGCAGCGCTATATTAAGAGTCGCAGAAAGGGTTTAGCCATGACAAGACCGGAGAGGGTTTCGAACATGGTGCGATCAAGAAACGCCAAGACAGGAGTTCGCATCAAGAATTACCGGGTTAAGAAACGAATATTGAATATGAAAAGCAAACAAGCCTTGCTGATCATATTTATGCTGTTTCTGTTTATGGGAAGCAGTATCGGTTATGTCTGGTCAAATTTTGAAAGGACCCAGATAGGGTACGATCTAAGTCAGTTAAAAAAGAAAGAGATGAGGCTTAGAGAAACAAACCGGAAGCTCCGCCTGGAATTAGCGATTTTGAAATCACCTCAGAACCTGGAGACTCTGGCAATCGAAAAACTGGGCTTGAAGCAGCCCTCTCCCGAACAAATTATTGTCTTGCCATGAAGGTAAAAGAAAAAAAGTGGATCAGATTCCGCATTTATGTGGTTGCCGCTTTTTTTCTAATGGGATTGGGGACAATTACGGCCAGGGCCTATCAGCTCCAGGTTCTGGAAAAAGAGCGGTTGGGAGACATCGCGCGTGCAGGTTACATAGGGACCACGAAACTCCCCCCGACACGCGGCACTATTTACGATCGGGACGGGCACGAACTCGCCTTGAGCATTGAAGTTGGATCCATCTATTGCCATCCGAATCGAATTAAAGAAAAGGTCAAAACAGCCAGGCATCTTTCTAAAATCCTCAAGGAAAAACAGGGCACGATCCTCAAACTGCTGAAGAGTCAAAGTTCCTTTGCGTGGATAAAGCGTAAAATAGATCCTGATCGAGCCGCGGAGGTTAAGGCTCTGGACTTAGACGGGGTAGGCGTGATCAAGGAAACCAGGCGTTATTACCCTGGCCGGGAGATTGCAGCCCATCTGATCGGATTTGTCGGCACTGACAACCAGGGGCTTGAAGGCCTTGAGAAGAGATACAATCGACTGTTAAGAGGCCCGCAATACAGCCTTATTCACATGCGAGATGCCCTGGGCCGACCTTTTTCTCTCAGCAGGCCAATCACTTCCGGCCATAAGATGCACGATCTAATTCTTACGATCGACAAAGACATCCAGTATGAGGCTCAACAGGTCCTTGAATCGGCGGTAAAGAAAACAAAGGCCAAATCCGGTCACTGCCTGGTTTTAGACCCGGAAACAGGAGAAATTTTGGCCATAGCCGTGGTTCCAGAGTTCAATCCTAATATTTTTTCCAGATACAGGCCAGCACAATGGAGGAATCGAATAATCACGGATTGTTTCGAGCCAGGGTCCACCCTGAAGGCCTTTCTTCTGGCCGCTTGCTTGGATGAATACGTAGTCACGCCTAATACCAGTTTTGACTGCGAACAGGGCAAATACAAAATCGGCAGGCATGTAATCCGCGATACCCATAAACACGGCACGCTGAGCGTATCAGATATTATTGTGCATTCAAGCAATATAGGCGCAATCAAGATTGGCCAAAAGCTCGGCTATGAAACGTTTTACGAATATTTAAAGAATTTCGGGTTTGCCAGCAAGACAGGTATTGACCTGTTGGGTGAGAGGAAAGGTTTTATTCGTGCCCCAAAAAAAGCCAGGCCCATCGACCAAGCCAACCTGTTTTTTGGCCAGGGTATGACCGCCACGTCGTTGCAAATAGCTGTGGCCATGGCGGCCATTGCCAACGGTGGCAAATTGATGCGCCCATACGTAGTTAGGGCGGTTATGAATGAAGCAGGTGGCGTGGTAAAGGAAACTCGCCCGAAAGTAGTACGGAGGGTCATTTCGTATCAGACCGCCAGGAGGGTCGCAGGGATTCTCGAGGGGGTTGTGGGCGAGGAAGGCACGGGTCCGAAAGCGGCCATCATTGGCTTCAGGGTAGCAGGAAAGACAGGGACATCTCAAAAAGTTGATCCGAAAAGCAAACGATATTCCAGAACAAAATACGTTGCCACCTTTGTCGGTTTTGTACCAGTGGATCATCCCAGACTGGTCATATTGGTGGTTATTGATGAACCAAGAGGCATTCCCTATGGTGGCGTGGTGGCTGCGCCTGTCTTCAGCGAGGTAGGGCTATGGTCTTTAAATCACCTCCAGGTCAATCCAAAGATCAGGTTGGCGGAAAAAGGGGTAGATGTCAGGGAAAAGGCCAACAGCCGTTCAGTTTCAGAACAGGTTGACCGGGTTCCCATAGAAACAAAGACAGGATTTCTCCCGGATTTCAGAGGCCTCGGGATGAGAAAAGTCATCAGAGAAGCAAGATCTCTGGGGCTAAAAACACTTTTAGAAGGTACTGGACTGGCGGTTAAGCAAAACCCAAAGCCCGGGTCTCTACTTAAAGGGATTCGTACGGTAAAGGTCATTTTTAGGCCACCAGCATGAAGAGGCTAAAGGTGATCAGAAGAACGGAAACGCACAATGCAATTAGTAAAACTATTAGACGGAATCGCAGTTAAGGACTTCCGTGGTAATTCTGAAATTGAAATAAGGGGTCTGGCCTATGACTCTCGATCTGTAAAGCCAGGCTATTTGTTTGTTGCCCTTAAAGGGCAGGCGGAGGATGGCCATGATTTTATAAAAGATGCTCTTAAAAATGGAGCCGTAGCATTGGTTTTGGAGCAATCCAGATGGACAGATACAAAGGCTGCCATAGTTCAGGTCTCAAACTCCAGGGAAGTTTTATCCATGCTTGCGGTAAATTTCTACAATCGGCCTTTCAACGGAATGACCCTGATCGGAATTACAGGCACCAATGGCAAAACTACAAGCAGTTATGTGTTGGAATCTATCCTTTCCGCTGCCGGGGTCGTTCCTGGAGTTATCGGCACCATCAATTACCGGTTTTCGGGACAAACCCTGGAAGCGCCGGTAACAACGCCAGAATCCCTGGACCTTATGAGTATTTTGCGGAAGATGGCGGACGGGGGCGTTACAGATGTGGTCATGGAGGTCTCTTCCCATGCGCTCCACCTGGGAAGAGTCAGGGGCTGTCCTTTTCATGTGGGAGTTTTTACAAATATTTCAAGGGACCACCTGGATTACCACAATTCAATGGAGGCTTACTTTGAGGCAAAAAGCCTTCTTTTCCGGGGCCTTGGAGAAAAGGGGGATCATCATTTGACATGGGCGGTAATTAACGCTGATGACCCTAAAGCAGAAGAGCTGATTAGGCTGACAGAGGCAAATGTAGTTACCTATGGCCTTAAAAAGGACCGTGACGTGAGAGCAGAAGGGGTTCAGTTGACCAGAAACGGTATGACTGCAAGGCTGGTAACCACTGAGGGTAAAATAAACATACACTCCTCACTCATCGGCGACTTTAATATTTATAATATCCTGGCGGCTTCGGCTGCTGCCCTGTGTTTAGGGATTGATCTCAAGGTGGTGGCCTCAGGGATCGCGCGCCTTAAAGGAGTTCCAGGTCGTTTGGAGTTGGTAAAAAACAGGCAATCATTGGCGATTGTTGTGGATTATGCACACACCCCTGATGCCTTACTAAAGGCAATAAGCTCAGTTAAATCTCTCACAAAGGGGAGATTGATCACCGTATTCGGGTGCGGCGGTGATCGTGACAAAGGAAAACGCAGGGAAATGGGCCGTGTGGCCGGAGAGCACAGTGATCTGGCCTTTGTTACTTCAGACAACCCCCGGACTGAAGATCCAGCAGCCATTGCAGCGCAGATCGAGGAAGGTGTGCATGAATCCGGGCTAAAAAAAATCGAGGGCACTTCTGATGAAGACCTGACCGGACCGGGGTATATCATTGAGCTGGACCGGGGTAAAGCCATCCGGTCGGCCATTGAATTGGCTCATAAAAGTGACCTTGTCTTGATTGCCGGAAAAGGACACGAAAACTACCAGGTCATCGGAAAAGAAAAAAGACATTTCGATGATCGGGAAGTGGCATCAGAGGCTGTACGATAATTAGTGTGTGAACGAAAACTAGGAATTTTTTTCAAGATCAAGGAAGGCGAAAATTATAACCACAGGAATACAGTGAGTATTTCGAGGATTATAATTTGAGCCTGTCGAAGCGAAGCGTAGATCCCGCTCATCGGGGACGCAGAGATTGGGAAAAATAACAGTTTTCGGTCGGGCACTAATTAGAAATTGTAACCCATAACCGTAATATCTCAATAAGTTCGCGTGGAGTTTATCCCTCCGGGACGTAGGCCCTACGGGCCGGAGGCCGTAAGGATTTTATGTCCGCTATATGGGGTAAAATAACTGCAAAAGAAATGGTTATCCCGATGGATGGGGTTTGGGTTTCGGGAAAGCATCAAACCATATTGAGAGGACTCGGCACTGATTCGAGGAGCATAGGGGCTGGTGAGCTCTTTTGGGCGCTGAAAGGAGAACAGTACGATGGCCACGATTTTATTGGAAAAGCAATCGAGCGAGGCGCTGCGGGGATCGTGGTCCAAAAGGACTACTGGAAGTCGGAAGGCGGGAAAGACAAATCTCTATCTTCCGGGTTTCCGGATCCGGTTGTCATTACCGTAAATAATACCCTGCAGGCCCTTGGTGATCTGGCCAGATGGTGGCGGCAACAGCATGATGTCCAGCTCGTTGCAATCACAGGCAGCGCAGGAAAGACCACCACAAAGGAGATGGCGGCCAGCATACTGGAATTGAGCCAGGAGACATTAAAAAATCAAGGGAACTACAACAACCTGATTGGCCTGCCCCTGACCATTGTACAATTAGATGAGAGATACCGAAGGGCGGTGTTGGAAATGGGCATGAATCACCCTGGGGAGATCGCCCGTTTGACTGAAATCGCAGATCCGGATGTGGGAGTGATTACTAATGTTGGGATGGTGCATCTTGAGGGACTTGGAAACCTGGAAGGGGTAGCCAGGGCAAAGGTGGAGCTGGTGGAAAAGCTGTCATCAAAAGGCAAGGTAATCCTGAATGGCGACGACGAACTCCTGGTAAAAACAGCTTCAGCCTTCCGAAAAGACGCACTTTTATTTGGTCTCGGGGAAAAAAACCATGTCAGGGCCCACCGAATCAGGAACCTGGGTAAAGAAGGTATTTCTTTTGATCTCAAGTACCAGGGCAATTCCTGGCCGGTGCGGACAAGGGTCCCTGGCGTCCAGAATGTCTTGAACAGCCTGGCTGCGGCTGCGATCTGCTTATATCTCAATGAGCCGCCTGAGAATATTGTTGAAGGTCTGGCCCGCTTTGCAGGAATAAAGGGGAGGTTCACAGTAATGCATCTGCCGGGGGGTGTCACAGTCGTGGACGACACCTATAATGCCAATCCTCTGTCTCTGAAGGCGGCCCTTGAGTCTGTCGAGGTGCTGGCTGATAAAGGGTTGAGAATAATTGTGGCTCTTGGAGAAATGATGGAACTGGGAGATGCCACAGTTCGTGCACACCAGGAAGCTGGACAAAGGGTCGCTGAACTTGGCACATACCACTTTCTGGCTATTGGGGAACACGCTAACGACATGATCAGTGGGGCAGTGAAGGCAGGAATGCAGAAGGAACATGCAGAAATGGTAAGGACGCACGAGGAAATGGTGAAAAGAATAAGGGAGGAGATGAGAGAAGGAGATCTTATCTTTCTTAAGGCCTCCCGCAGGATGGCTTTAGAGAAAGTAGTCGAGGGACTAAAGGGCCATACTGAGATCTTGGGAGAAAAGGCGTAGATGCTTTACAAACTGATTTACCTTTTTCATACGGATATATCATGGCTGAATGTTTTCCGGTACATAACGTTCAGGACTATCCTGTCAGCCCTCACAGCCCTGATGATCTGTCTTTTTTTTGGCGGCTGGGTCATAAAGAGACTTAGAATGATGCAAGTGAACCAATACATTCGAGATGACGGGCCACCCAACCACAAAGCCAAAGAAGGGACCCCAACCATGGGGGGATGTCTGCTTCTGCCAGCAATTTTTATCCCCACAGTTTTATGGACGGAGCCTGGTAATATTTATGTATGGATTGTAATATTTGTCATCCTGTCGTTCGGCGGCATTGGTTTTATGGACGACTATTTAAAAATTACAAGAAAAAACAGCCGCGGGCTGAGTGTCATCTCGAAATTTTCACTTCAAATACTGGCGGCCTTCCTCGTGGCCCTGATCCTCTATTTTTATCCAGGATTTGATTCCCGACTGTACTTGCCATTTTTCAAAGCAATAGCGCCGGACCTCGGCCTGGGATACATAGCGCTGGCCGTCTTTATCATCGTTGGGACCTCCAATGCCGTCAATTTGACTGACGGCCTGGATGGGCTCGCAATCAGCCCAATTATAGTCGCTTTCGGAAGTTATGTGGTTTTTGCATATCTATCCGGGCACATAAAAATTTCTTCCTACCTTCAGATCCCTTACGTCTCAGGGACTGGAGAAATTTCCGTGCTTTGTGGAGCCGTGGTAGGAGCAGGCCTTGGGTTCTTGTGGTATAACGCCTACCCTGCCGAAATTTTTATGGGCGATGTGGGCTCACTTCCTATGGGGGCCGTATTGGGGACTGTTGCCGTTATCACCAAACAGGAATTGGTCTTGATACTCGTAGGAGGTTTATTTGTATTTGAAGCACTTTCAGTTATTTTCCAGGTGGCATACTTCAGGATAACAGGAGGACAAAGGATTTTCCGAATGGCCCCTATCCATCATCATTTTGAACTAAAAGGCTGGCCAGAGCCTAAAGTGATTGTTCGCTTCTGGATCATTGCCATTATTCTCGCACTTTTATCCTTCAGCTCCTTGAAGCTGAGATAGAAATATTAAACTTATGCGTAATTTTAACAAAATAGAATTTCGCAACAGAAAAGTCCTGGTGGTGGGCCTGGGCATTACCGGGTTTTACGCTGCGCGATGGTTGGCAAAACAGGGGGCAGTGGTAACTGTCAGTGAAGCAAGGCCTGAAACCGAGCTTAACTCCACCACCTGCAAGGAGGTTCGGAAACTTGGAATCACACTGGAGACGGGGGGGCATCAGGAATCGACATTCCTAAAATCCGAAATGATTGTCCTGAGTCCCGGGGTGCCCCATGACATGGAGCCACTTCGAGCAGTAAAAAAATCTGGCATCCCGGTAACCGGTGAACTGGAGTTATCCAGCCGTCTTATTGATACACCCATGATTGCAGTGACAGGTACCAATGGAAAATCCACTGTCACAGCCTTACTGGGCTCCCTGCTCAAAAATGCGAACCTCAAGGTTTTTGTGGGCGGCAACATTGGAACGCCCCTAATCGCTTATGTCGAAGGGGAGGAAAAGGCAGACTATGTAGTGGTCGAAGCGAGTAGTTTTCAATTGGATACCATTGAGACATTTTGCCCGTTTATCTCACTACTCTTGAATATTTCTCCAGATCATTTAGACCGATATGCATCCTATGAAGACTACGCTCAGTCTAAACTGAGGATCTTCATGAACCAAAGAACCGGACAGCATGTTATTCTCAATGATGATGACGAAACCCTGGCGTCTGTCAACCCTCCTTCCGGAGTATCTGTTTTTAGCTATGGAGTTAAAAGAAAAGAAGGTCGACACGCCTATGTTCAGGACAAAAAAATCAGGGCAAGCCTTTCCAGGGGAAAACATATTAGTTTCTCTTTTAAATCCTTCAGCCTTCCCGGAAAACACAACCTGGAAAACCTCTTGGCCGTTGTCCTCGCAGGACTCATACTTGGGATTGAGCCCTCGGTTATCCAGCACACCATCGGGGATTTCAAGGGCCTTCCGAACAGGCTTGAACATGTGGCGGAGTTCGCGGGCGTGGAATTTTATAACGATTCCAAGGCTACCAATGTAGATGCGGCTGTCAGGGCAATTACGAGTTTTGATAGACC